>JAJYAX010000167.1 GCA_021779275.1 Deltaproteobacteria bacterium
CCGCCGTCCTCGGTCTGCTGGGCGCCGGGAATCTGCAGAAGAATCAGATTCTTGATCTTGCCGCCGCAGTGCCCCTCTATGTCCGGGCCTCGGATGCGGAACTGAGTCTGGAGGCAAAAAAAACCTTTCCGACAGGAGATGCCGCATGATCGCCAGGCGGAAGACCCGGGAGATCAGGATCGGAGATGTCCCCATCGGCGGGGCGCATCCGATTGCCGTGCAGTCCATGACCAATACGGACACCAGGGATGTGGAGGCCACCGTCCGGCAGATCCATGAGCTGGAGCAGGCCGGTTGTGAACTGATCCGGGTTGCGGTCATCGACAGGGAGGCCGCCGCCGCCCTGCGTCCCATCCGCGACAGAATCACGATCCCGCTCATTGCCGACATCCATTTTGATCACCGCCTGGCGGTGGCGGCCATGGAGAACGGCGCCCAGGCCATCCGGATCAATCCGGGGAATCTCGGCGGTCCGGAAAAACTGGCCAGGGTCGTGGCTGCAGCCAAGCAGCACCGGGTGCCCATCAGGGTCGGGGTGAACAGCGGCTCCATAGAAAAAGACCTGCTGAAAAGACATGGCTATCCGAGGCCGGAAAACCCGGAGGCCTTGATCGAGTCGGCGCTTCGCAATATCAGGCTTCTGGAAGGACACGGTTTTCATCAGATCAAGATCTCCATCAAGTCCTCCGATACGCTGACCACCATCAGCGGCTACAGGCGGCTGGCGCAGCTGACCGATTATCCGCTTCATCTCGGGGTGACCGAGGCGGGGGGACTCATAGCCGGAACCGTGAAATCCAGCGTGGCCCTGGGGATCCTCTTGTACGAGGGGACAGGCGATACCTTCCGGATCTCGCTGACACGGGATCCGGTGGAGGAGGTGCGGGTCGCCTTCGAGTTGCTCCGGTCCCTGAAGATTCGCGAACGAGGTCCGGAGCTGATCTCCTGCCCGACCTGCGGCAGGACCCAGATCGATCTGTTTTCCGTGGCCGAGGCGGTCGAACGTCATGTCCAGACCATGACCGCCCCGATCAAGGTCGCGGTGATGGGATGCGTGGTCAATGGTCCCGGTGAGGCGAAAGAGGCCGATATCGGGATAGCCGGAGGCCACGGAGTCGGGATTGTCTTCAAGAAAGGCGAACTCTACAAAAAGGTGGCCGAGGAAGAGCTGTTACGGGTCTTTCTGGAAGAGCTGCGGATGATTGAGGCCGAGTGGAAAGAGAAGGGAAAGAGGGCGGGGGAAGGCCCCGAAGAATGAAAAAATGCCCCGCTGCCGGGATTTCCTTTCCGGCAGCCGTCGGATAGGCTAGAGGGGAAGCGGAGCCGGACTCGGCTTCTGTCCCCGATTTTTGTAACTATAACATTATATTCGAATAAACAATGCGTTACTCACAGATTTTATTACCGACACTGAAAGAGAATCCGGCCGAGGCCGAGGTCGTCAGCCACAGGCTGATGCTGCGGGCCGGTTTTATCCGCAAGCTCTCCTCCGGGATCTATACCTACCTGCCCTTTGGACTTGCCGCCATCAGGAAGGTTGAACGGATAGTACGTGAAGAGATGAACCGGGCCGGAGCCCAGGAACTGGCCATGCCCATGGTCCAGCCGGCCGACCTCTGGATTGAGACCGGCAGGTATGAGAAATACGGGCCGGAACTTCTTCGCTTCAAAGACCGTCACGACCGGGAGTCCTGTCTCGGCCCCACCCATGAAGAGGTGATCACGGATCTGGTCAGGCGGGAGATCCACTCCTATCGCGAACTGCCGGTCAATCTCTATCAGATCCAGACCAAGTTTAGAGACGAGATCAGGCCCAGATTCGGCCTGATGCGAGGACGTGAATTCCTGATGAAGGATGCCTACTCCTTTGATGTCAGCGATGAGATGGCGGAGATCTCCTACCGGAAGATGTACGAGGCCTATAAACGAATTTTTACCCGGTGCGGGCTGGACTTCCGGGCCGTGGAGGCCGACTCCGGCACCATTGGCGGCAGCTTTTCCCACGAGTTCATGGTGCTGGCCAAGACCGGTGAGGATACCATCGTCGTCTGCACGAACTGCGACTACGCGGCCAATATGGAAAAGGCGGCGGTCAGGCCGCCTGAAGGTCCGGCCGCAGTCGAGATGCTGACGATGAGTAAGGTGGAGACCCCAGGCAAACGGAAGGTCGAGGCCGTCTGTGAATTCCTGAATATACCTCCGTCCGGGCTGGTGAAGACCATGGTTTATATCGCCGATGGCAAGCCGGTGGCGGTCCTGGTCCGTGGTGACCGCGATGTCCAGGAGGTGAAATTGAAAAACCTGCTCGGAGCGGCCGATGTGGTGCTGGCCGAAGACAAACAGGTCTTCGATGCCACCGGCGTCCCCACCGGCTATCTCGGTCCCGTGGGGATCACGATCAGGGTGGTGGCCGACCGGGAGGTGGCCGCGATGCGCAATTTTGCAGCCGGGGCCAACGAAAAAAACTACCACCTGATAAACGTCAATATGGACCGCGATTTCGCAGTCGAGGCCGTGGCCGATCTCAGGAAGATCACCCCGGATGATCCCTGCCCCTGCTGTAACGGCAGGCTGGCGCTGACCGAGGGCATTGAGGTCGGCCATGTCTTCAAGCTGGGCACCAAGTACTCGGAATCGATGCGGGCCGTCTTCCAGGACAGCGATGGTCAGGAAAAACCCTTTGTTATGGGATGTTATGGGATAGGCATAACCCGTGTGGCGGCTGCGGCCATCGAACAGAACCATGACCAGAACGGCATTATCTTCCCTCTCCCTCTGGCCCCCTATCAGGCCATTATCCTGAATCTGGATATGAAGGATGCCGCTCTTTCCGCCGCCGCTGAAGACCTGTATACTAAACTCCAGGCTCTGGGGGTGGAGACCTTGCTGGATGACCGGGACGAACGGCCCGGATCGAAGTTCAAGGACGCAGACCTTCTCGGCATCCCCTTCAGGATCATGATCGGTAAACGGTTCAGTAAGGACGGTGTCATCGAGGTACGGCGCCGGCGCGATGGGGTCACCGAAGAGATGAGCCTCGAAAGCTTGCCCGGAATCCTGCAGGCGAGAATATCTGATGAGATATCCGGATACTAGGCAGGAAAGCCAGATGACCATAGTCTCAATGATCAATCCCAATGGCCTGAGGGCGCTGGTAGATAGTTATCTGCCCGATATCGATCACACGATCATCGATGATGCCTGGTCCTTTGTGCTGGAGGTGCATGAGGGCAAGAAGCATTTCTCCGGGGAGCCGTATATCCTGCATTCCCTTGAGGTGGCAAGCACGCTGGCCTCCATGCATCTCGATCTGGATACGGTCCTGTCGGGCCTCCTGCACGGGGTGTTGAAAGAGGGGATCACGGTTGAGAAATTGCGGGAGAAGTTCGGTGACGGTGTGGCCTCCATCGTCGAAGGATCCACCCGGATAGAAAATGTCCATTATAACAGCAAACTCGCGCACCAGGCTGAAAATGTCCGCAAGATGCTCCTGGCCATCGCCGCTGATATCCGGGTGCTGCTGGTCAAACTGGTTGACCGCCTCCAGGATCTCTGTCTGCTCGATCATGTGGGAAGAGAGGTTCAGCAGGAGATTGCCCAGGAGACCATGGATCTCTATGCCCCCCTGGCCAGCAGGCTCGGAATCGACTGGCTGAAACGGGAACTGGAGGACCTGGCCTTCAAGTTCCTCTACCCGGAAGAATTTCAGGAGCTGTCGACAAAGCTTGAGAGTTCCCTGACCGAGCGCCAGCACTATGTCGAAGAGGTTATCTCCATCCTGCGACAGAAACTGGCCGACAGCGCCATCCATCCCATCCGTATCATCGGTAGGCCTAAGCATCTGTATTCCATCTACAAAAAAATTGTCGCCCAGAATATCCCGCTGGATAAGGTCTACGACAAGGTGGCCTTTCGGATAATCGTCGAAAACGTCAAGGAATGCTACGAGGCCCTGGGCATTGTCCATGCGGATTGGGCGCCGGTTCCCGGCCGGATCAAGGATTTTATCTCGGCGCCGAAGTCGAACAATTACCAGTCCATGCATACAACGGTGGTCGGCCCTCACGATAATTTTATCGAGATCCAGATTCGCACCGAGACCATGGACAGGATTGCCCAGGAAGGTGTCGCCGCTCATTGGGCCTACAAAGAGGGCCAGAAGATAGACAGCCGTGACGCCAGGCTCTTTAAGGAATTGAAAAATCTGGTCCATTCTCTGCAGGATGTGGAAGACCCGAGAGAGTTCCTGGAGAGTGTGCGGGGAGAGCTGTACGAACCGGATGTCTATGCGCTGACTCCGGGGGGAGAGGTCAAGGAGTTTCCGCAGAAGAGCTGTCCCATCGATTTTGCCTATGCGGTGCATACGCAGGTGGGCGATCATTGCGTGGGAGCCAAGGTCAACGGCCGTCTCGTCCCGCTGAAGTACCAGTTGCAGAATGGCGATATCGTCGAGATTATCACCTCGCCGAACCAGACCCCCCGAAGAGGCTGGCTGGAGATCGTCAAGACCAGCCGGGCCCGGGCCAGAATTCGTTCCTGGCTCAGAAAAGAAGAGAACCAGAAGGCCTTGAAGCTCGGCCGCGAGATCTGTGAGCGGGAGCTGAAGAAGAACGAGACAACCCTGAAAAAGATGGTCAAGGGCGGCCATATCCGGTTGCTTCTCAAACAGCTGCGCTGCAATTCATTGGACGATATGCTGGTCAAGGTCGGCAGTGGCGTCATCACCGTCCAGACCCTGATCAGGTTCCTGCAGCCGCCCGAACTCCTGCAGGAAAAGGAGGTTGTCTCCCACGACCTTTCTCCCGAGGAGATTGCCCGGATGATGGTGGCGCAGCCGGTCTCCCTGGAGCAACAGAGCGGGTCAACCATCAGGATTGACGGTATCGATGATATGCTGATCAAG
>JAJYAX010000168.1:0-3252 GCA_021779275.1 Deltaproteobacteria bacterium
CAAAGGTAAAACCGATATGCCCATAATTTGCCAGCAAGTGGATCATCTCATTCTTCACATCAGACATCCTGATCACCACCCCTCATCACGGACATTGCCCATATTATAACAGGCTTTTTGGTAGCATGCCTCCGCCCCAAAGTCAACGATTTTTTTAAGATTCCAGTAATTTTTTGAATGACCATTCAGTCATTTTGCTCATCCTTTCAAGATCATCAATCGTGTGAGCTGCTGAAATAAAAGCAACTTCAAACTGAGACGGAGCAAGATACATCCCCCGGCTTAACATCTGCCTATAATGCCGGGCATAGAGATCCGTATCCGACTTCATCGCCGACGCAAAATCGCTGACCGGCTCGGCGGTAAAGAAAGAAGTCAGCAGTGAACCGGCCCTGTTGATCTGTACGGGAAGACCGACCCTCGCGGCAATATCCTGCAATCGACCTGCCAGCCAGGCTGATTTGGCCTCCAGTTCATTGTAAAAATCCTGCCTCTGCAACAACTTGAGGGCCGCAACCCCCGCTGCCATGGCCAGAGGATTCCCGGACAGGGTCCCCGCCTGATACACAGGGCCATCCGGTGCGATGCAATCCATTATCTCTGCCTTTCCGCCATAGGCGCCCACCGGCAACCCGCCACCGATGATCTTTCCCAGACAGGTCAGATCCGGGTATATTCCAAACAACCCTTGGGCTCCGCCATAGGAGAGTCTGAATCCGGTGATGACCTCATCAAAGATCAAGACAATCCCCAACTCATGGGTCAAGGCCCTGAGCCTCGGGAGAAAATCCGCAACCGGGGGCACACATCCCATGTTTCCGGCCACGGGCTCGACAATGACGCAGGCTATCTCAAGAGAGGCGTCACGCAATGTTTTCTCTAGTATATCAGTATCATTATAGGGAATGGAAACGGTGTTTCTGACGATATCATCCGGAACCCCCGGACTCCCCGGGATCCCCAGGGTAATCACACCGGACCCGGCCTTGACCAGGAAGGAGTCGGCATGACCATGATAACAGCCATCAAATTTTACGACTGTTTTTCTGCCGGTATATCCCCGGGCCAGACGAACGGCACTCATGGTGGCTTCCGTACCCGAGTTGACAAAACGAACCTTTTCAACCGAGGGAACAGCCTCCACGACCAGGGAGGCCAGATCGATTTCGGCAGGAGTCGGAGCCCCGAAGCTGGTTCCATCACCGGCTGCTCTGCATATCGCCTCAAATATGGCAGGATGGGCATGCCCCATAATCATCGGTCCCCATGAGCCGACAAAGTCCAGGAACTCGTTTCCATCCACGTCAATGAGGGATGCCCCCGCCGCCCTTTTGATGAATAACGGATCACAGCCAACGGAACGGCAGGCCCTGACCGGGCTGTTTACTCCCCCCGGTATCAGCTTTCGCGCTTTTTGAAACATCATCTGGGAAGTCTTTGTTTCCATGCCCGCTCCCTGTTCGATATGCAATGCATTAATTTTCAGAAAAGATCCTTATACGGATCCTTACAGGTGTAAGGACGGGAGACGGACACCCCTGCGCCGAACAATGCCTTAGAGAAGGGCATCTCCCCAGTCCTCCTGGTTGCCGAACCTGGGATTATAGCATGAGAAATAAAATACTGTCAAACGCGTTTCCTCCCTTGACCTTTTCCCCGTCGTACACAGATTACCCGGCGGTGATCAACAAGTGGGCCAGACGGCTCCAGGCAAAGCACATTTTACTTGTCTTGTAAAAAATCAAAAGGTAAACTAGGCTGGATTGTGGTCATTCGCCGTTATCTCATGCCGATTTAAATTGGTCATGCAAAATTTTATCTACCATTTTCTATAGTTAAGGAGACACACAATGGCAAACGACAAAGTCCAACAGGTAAGTGACGCTGAGTTTGAAGTCAAAATTGGCTCTGCACAACCCTCTCTGGTCGACTTTTGGGCCCCTTGGTGTGGACCATGCAAGGCTATTGGACCGGTTGTTGAAGATCTGGCTAATGAGTATGATGGAAAAGTGAATATTTACAAGATGAATGTTGACGACAATCCGGTAACACCTGGCAAGTTTGGTATACGGGCCATTCCCACACTCATCCTCTTTAAAGGCGGAGAGATTGTTGACCAGATTACCGGGGCGGTCGGGAAGGCCCAACTGGTAAGCCTTATCAAAAAGGCTTTATAAAACCGTTGTCTTTCTTCCGGCGCCGCTTTTGTTTCTTAACCTTATACGCCTGAAGGGCATCCGGAGACAAGCACAAACAACAAAATTCGCCGTTCAGCCTGCCGGTCTTTTCTGATTATCAAGATTGTACTTCCGATACAATCCTCATTAATAACCGGCAGGCCTCCAGCAAAAGATGTGTCATGTATTTAAATAGCGGACAGGCTAAACACTTCACCTTACCGCGGAAAAATATTTCTGGACAGCCACGCTGATCCCGTCTTCGGTCAATCATGAGATTACTTACAAAAAAGCCTACCCCTATGCCCCTGCAGCGCCGTTTTTCTTCTGTCCCTCTCTTTTGCGCGGTCCTGCTGCTTCTCACCTTGACAGGTTGTGCCTCCATCAAGGATTTTTTTGATTTCTCAGGGAAAAAAGTCGATGTCCATCTTCCTGCCGAAACGCTCATTGCCAAGGGTCTCGATGAATATAACGTTGGTCAATACTACCAGGCGGAACAGTATTTTACCGAAATTCTTGATCGGCATCCCTTCAGTCCCCAGGCCATGCTTGCCGAATTGAAGGTAGCCGACTGTAAATACTTCCAGGACAGATATTATGAGGCCCTGCTGCTCTACAAGCAATTTGAGGAGAGGCATCCGACCAATGAGGCAATGCCGTATGTGATGTATCAAAAAGGTATGTGTAACTATAACCGCATTGATACCATTGACCGGGACCCGGACGGGGCGACTCAGGCAATTCAGGATTTCTCTCAGCTCCTGCGGGCATATCCTGTTTCACCCTATACGGAAGAAGCCACGGCGCGAATTAAGGCAGCCAAGGAATTTCTTGTCAATCACGAATTTTTTATCGTTAAATTTTACCTGAGAACGGAAAAATACAACGAGGCTGAAATGCGGCTGAAATATATTATCGCCATGTATCCGGATGCGGCGATCAGGCCAAGAGCCAAGGACCTTCTCGCGGAGATTCAGGCAGGAAAACCACCGCATTCCGGTATTGGCGAGTGGTTCTCCGAGCTCTCCCTGCCAAACTGGAGGAGCTTCACGAGCAGAGGCGCCCTCCCCCCTGC
>JAJYAX010000168.1:3262-4897 GCA_021779275.1 Deltaproteobacteria bacterium
AGATAAAAATAGGGGCCCTCGATTAATGAATGCCGAGGGGCCCTGGTTTTAAATAAGAAGCGGGATTATGCGCCCGTTCCATCAGTCAAGGCCCAATTCTGGCCAAGAGACACCTCCATGGCCCTGACCGGACAGATCGTCACACACTGACCGCAACCGGTACATTTATCGGGATCAAAAATAACAGCCATGTCCGGACGATGGAGAGCCAGTGCACCGGACGGGCAGATGCCGGTGCAGGCGCCGCATTGAAAACATTTCTCATCATCACGACGGATACCTGCGGCAAGGCGTTCGACCCGCACACCAAACCCCTGCAGATACTCCAGCCCCGCCTTGACATTGCTTTTGCTTCCCTTCAGGCCAAGAATCATCATTCCTTCCCGATGCGGCAGGATATCCGCCTTCAGGATGTTTGACTCAATATCATACTGTTTGACAAGCTGATAAATAAAGGGCTGTTCACTGGTATCTTTTGGAAATCTCAAAATATAAATGCGTGTGTACATATGTCTTCCCTTTTCTTCGGCAGGCAGAAGAATCCTCTTTTTTATATGAATCTTAGTCAAGGTGCAGGTTGGTCAGGTTATGACTTTTCCGGTCTCCTCAGACCTTCCTCCAGCTGGTGGAGCAGATCTCCCAGCGGTCTATCGGTGTCCAAGGCCAACAGCTGTCCCGGGGAGAGCTCGATTGGCATCTCAAAACGTTTTTTCTGCTCCAGATAGATCTCCCAGCGACCATCCGACACGGCTTTCGGGTTTTTCAGTCTCCGATCCATACGTGCTTTCATCACGGCCTCGGGACATTGACAGTGGATAAACACTATCCGGTGCTGTTTTCCGATCTCCCGGCAGAGAAGCTGCCGTTCACTGCGCGACTGATATGATCCATCGAGGACAACACACGAATACCTTTCCCGCCGGAGATCTTTCAGGGCACGGGAAAGCAGTTCATCATAGGTGCGGCGGGAAAACTCACCGCTGTAAATCCCTGTATCGACGGTATTTATCTGCCGAATTTCGGCTGCGATTCCGGCGAGTTCTTTCCGGACAATATCAGAATTATGATACGCACATCCCCATTTTTTGGCAAAGGCCGCAGCCAGATGACTCTTGCCGGCGGCTATCATCCCGAAAAAGACCAGCAATCGTTTTCCCTCTGTCATCTTAACGTCCCTGCAGTTCAGTATATGTCTCCGCCAATTGAAAATATCTCCCCGCCAACGCCAGGCACTTTTCGGCAGTCTCGTGGTCGACCGCAGGATCACCGGCTGTGAAAAGACCTATTTTCCCCCGGACATACGCCCGATAGCATTTATAGAAATTAAGCATTTCCAGGAGACTGTCATCACCGGAGGCGGCAATAAATCTGGAAATGAAATAGGAAGACAAATCGGTCAGACCATGAAAATCAAGATCCATGGCCAGAAAAGCAATATCCGCCGCCACATCCGAATAACGGAATCGTTCATTAAACTCAATGCAATCAAAGATAAAGACCTTTTGCCCCAGACAGATATTCGCCGAATAGAGGTCGCCGTGGCAATCCCGTATTCGGTCGGCCTCCACCCTGCGATCAAATCGCTCGCTATCGGCCAGCACTTTCTGTGCATATCCTTTTATCCGCCCGAATGCT
>JAJYAX010000169.1 GCA_021779275.1 Deltaproteobacteria bacterium
CTCTGTTACAAATCATCATATCTTTTTTAAGTTATTCATCATCGAGGCAGGACGGTCAGTTACCCGACCATCCCCTCGCAGATCCCTGCGTGCGATTTTCCCGCACAAGGCTCCTCAGTATTGTTCGCTTCGTATAAGAACATCTGCATGCTCTCTTTGCGGAAGGGTCTCTCAGGTAAGCACAGACTCCGAGTTCCTGATGCTTCTCTTATTACATGCCACGCTCTCGGACCCCGGTAGCCCCTCGGGAATCTCACCATAGCGATTCCTCTGTTCTTGCTTCCTACACGTTAAAACCGTCGCCGACTGCTTTGATACTCTGACGAGGCTGAATTGTTGAGGGGAGGTACGCCTCCCCTGCGGCCTGCAGTATTCCCTGTGTACGTTTCACGATCATTGTTCACCGATCTTACAACCGATTCCGCCTACCGCGCAACACTCGGTACGGACTGTTGGTCAGTCTTTGCCCGATTGGGACTTCCTCTTCCTGCCCAGGAACAAAGGCAGAGCACCCTATAAGAAGCACCAAGCTGTGCATGGCGCACTAACGCTGAATACAGCGGGTTCCCCGCTGGAATGGCTGGTTGGAAAATCATTGTCCATTCTCTATTTTTGCTGAGGAAACCCCAGTACGCTACATTTGATATTTGTCCTTAATAATGACATGCTGGACAGCCTCCCATTAATCGCAGTACCTCCGGACGAGGCTCACCAAAAATGCGCTGACGGTCAGGACACCAATTAAACCTTCGCTGACAGCTAGACCTCTAGTCCAGCCCACTGGAGCCAAATCACCATAGCCTATTGTAGTAAATGTGATGCCCGAGAAGTATAGTGCATCGATAATTCCAAGACCGCGTATCGAGCCACCGCCGACTGCAAAGGTCATCGTTGGCAACGCATAAGCCGCCGCGTAACCTAGATAACAGAGAAGCCCTAAAAGCAAGATTCGGCCTGGGTGAACGAAAGACCCCAAGACGGCCATGGCTTTCTTGGAAAACACCTCTTTTTGGGTGGTCAAGTTGACTAGGTGAAGAAGGCGGATATGTTCAGGTCTACTCGATTTAACGCTGGTGCTATTCAAGAGAAAAAGCAGTGTCTCCCGGTTACTCGTATCTGGCTCAGAAGCCTCTGTCTTTCTGTGGAGCGGTGTGAAGTCGAATGGGTTGAAGTTCTTCTTTGCTTTTTCTATGGAAAATTCGCTCCTTTCCGGCGACAAGTTGCCCAGTACAACCTGTCTAAAATCAAAGTGGCTTCTGGATATTAAACTCCCACGGATATCGATGAACTCGATGAAATTCTCAAAGGTCGAGAGAGACTCAATCTCGGAACCCCATATGGAAAGTCGTACCGGATGGGTGTATGACACCGATATGCTTCGTATGTGGACATTATTGAAGCATAATTCGTAAACGTTCGTCCGAGTTATCTCTACGTTGTCTCCTGCTTGGTCTAGGCCGTGGATTAATATTTTCCCAAGGATGATACAATAATCGAGAATAATGCTGGTCGATTTACCCTCCTTCTGGGTGATATGCAAGTCACCACAGATAATGGAATCCTTGATATCGATCTGTGATGAGTTCTGAAGATTGAGGCGGGGAACATCGACGATTTTATTTGTAATCTCAACCTTGGCATCATATAGACGATTCTCGTCATCAAGTTGCAGCGTGGTCCGATCTATTAGTGTAAGTGGGCTATTTGGCTCATCACCAGACTTAAGCTTCTTCAGGTAAGAATGAAAATCCAGCTCAGTCTTAACGCCCATAGATTCTACAATTTTTTTAAGATATTGCACGGGACCATCCTTTTGACCAACGCTCGGCTCACCGGAAATGGTGCTGTTCCGTTTTCCGAGTGAAGCCTAAAGTTATAACCAGCTTTGTTTTTCTGCTATTTTGAGGAGATCATGCACGATAATAAAAATCTCTTTGCGTCGGTTATATTCCCACTTTTCCATTATTCCAGGGGAAAATTTAGCTTTTTGCAAATCTTCCGTGCTTGGAGCTATGGCCATGCACATTCCAAGAACTCCAAGGTTTTTAACTTGATAATACTTCTCTTCGTACTCCAACCACTTATGATGAAACTTACGTTTGCGGGAACCTTTAATGTAGCGAACAAAATCACGTCTAGCGAGGTCATGCTTGGGAAACTCGCTGACAATAAGGATATTGAGGGTGGTTTCTCCGGTTTCGAGTTGCTGAAGGTAGGGAAAAAAGGTTTCAGCAAACCTGGCGTATGCAGTTCTGTACTCTTGCCTATCGTCTCTTTGCCCTTGAATTACTGTTCCAATCAGTTTCCCGCCGAGGTAGCCAAGAATTGCTATCATCGGGAATTTCAAATTTCCAATGTTAAGGATTTCATTTTGAATATTGGCAAATTGAGACGGCATGAACCTCTCGCTTATGTTGTCTTCCTTCTGGTTGTCAGTTATTGGGTCTGCGACATCCTTTGGAGGCTCGGTACATTATTGTTGGTGTATGTTCAGTCTCGATTATAACCCCTGCCGGATGAGCCGCGAGACTCACAGGTGCGGGGTGGAAATTGGTTTTTAATTTCTGGCCTGCGCCGAGAATCGCAGACGAAATCTTCCCGCTAAAACCTATATTTGAGCTGATAACTATAAAGCAAAAAAGCATGCCTGATTCGTAATTATTTTCATGTGATATCACAAGTTCAAAAATCAAGAGGGCTTTTTGCTTCTTTCATTGTTTTGCTGCGGTATGTAGCGGGTAGTCATTATGAGCCACGTCGTCAAAGTCCCTACACCTGACGGACTATACACCTCGGAAGTATTGACTGCCAGTATTTTTCAGATTACCTGTAAAGGCATATGGTATCGTCGATATACGGCAAGATTCAAAGACAAGGAGACGGATATGGATAAAAGAATTCTGGTGCCGCTGGCTGAAGGGTTTGAGATGATCGAGGCGTTGAGCATCGTTGATGTCTTCCGGCGGGCCGGGGCGCAGGTCGATCTCGCCGCCGTGGGTTCGGCGCGTCAGGTCACCTCCTCGCATGGGGTCCCGGTGATTGCCGACACCCTGCTTACCGACTGCATGGACACGGTCTACGACCTGATCGTCCTGCCGGGCGGAATTCCCGGCGCCCTGAATCTCAAGGAATCAAAAGAACTGGCGGTGCTGCTGAAACGCCAGCAGAGCGAGAAGAAACTCTACGGGGCGATCTGCGCCTCCCCTGCCCTGGTTCTGGAGCATCACGGTCTGTTGGAGGGGAAAGCGGCCACCTGTCATCCGGGCTTTGTGGAAAATCTGACCTGCCGGGACAGGGTAGGAGAAAAGGTGGTGGTCGACGGCAACTGCATCACCAGCCGGGGCGCCGGGACCTCCATCGACTTTGCCCTGGAGTTGCTGGAAATCCTGCTGGGCCAAGAAAAAAGACAGGAGGTGGCCAGGCAGATGGCCATTGCGGATTAATTGCATGCAGGAGACAATGGGCAAAACCAGCCTCTGTCTCCTGTCTTTTACCTTCTGAATTCTGTCTCCTGGATCTTTTGGATAGAAGGTTTATTATCGTTCAGAATGTAATAATCTCATACCCCTTATCCCGGTAAGTTGCCATGCTGGGATGACCGGACATATCGTCAAGAAGGGTCAGTCCCTGCTCCTTTGCCGCCTCAAGGGCGCCCAGTTTCGTTGAGCATGCCTTGCAGACCCCCTCGACCAGACCCGCCGCCAGGTTCTTTTTCCACAATCCGCCCAAGGGATTCTCGGGTTTCACCAGGTCAGGGATCAGCTTGACCGAGGCCCCTTCCATGATGATTTTCACCTCATGCCCTTTGCCTTTCATATCCAGCGCGTTCAACAGTACATGGATAAAACACAGCGGATCTCCGTTAAAGACAAACAGGGCAAATTTTTCCATGGTTTATCTCCTCTATGAAATGTTTCAAAACACCTTGGTCAGATAGGCATCCTTGGTCAGCCAAAGCTCCTCTATCCGGTACATGTGCCAGTAATCATGCATCAAAACATGCCGTGCCAGAATGGGGAGGGAATAAAACTCATATTCGGGATGGGTTCCGGTCTTCCGCCATGCAGCAGCATCCAGGCCATTGAGCAATGCCAGTTGTTTTTCCCGGTAGAGCGCGAACAGTTCAAGGGCGACATTTATCTCCAGCAGAGGCGGTGTCGTCGGTCCGTCCTCACCGCCGGCGGGAAGAAAGGGGATAAACTCCGGATGGTCTTCTTTCAGGAACCGTTGGAAGCGTTCCAGGAGCATCGGCTGCACTTGGGCCAGATGACTGACATGTTCGGTAATGGTCCAAAAGCCCTCTCCTCGCCGCACATCCAGTTTTCCTTCGGGAATGCCCTGCACCAGACCGGACAAGACCCCGGGAGATCGTCGCAGCCCTTCTACTATGTCCTGGATATCTTTCATTGTTCACCTCTCACTCGTTTCGTCTATTCAGACCGGCAGTCTGAAACCGCATAGCTATGGGTCTTTTCCATTCATTTTCTCAGTTCGTGCCGTTTGTTTACCGGAAAACACAGGCTCCGCTCTTTCTTTGATATGAATTTAATCACATCATTGCCGAAATATAAAGGGGGTTCTCTGAACAGGTACTAAATGGACGGGATCGCCGAAAAGTTCGTCAATTGATATAGAAGTGAAGGACAGGCGGACAGGACGTTTTCTTTCGAGGACGGGAGAAAAGCCCCCGAAAGAAAATGTCAGCGGATCAGATGGTTGGATCAGATGGTTATATGAGGTTTAATTTTTTGAAGGAGTTTGGGGCCGATCCCTTTGACCTTTTCCAGGTCGTCTATAGTTTTAAAATTTCCATTTGCGGTTCGATATGCGATGATGGCCTCGGCCTTTTTGGGGCCGATCCCCTTGATTTTTGTCAATGCGGCAGCATA
>JAJYAX010000170.1 GCA_021779275.1 Deltaproteobacteria bacterium
ATCACCCGGCCGCTGCAGGACCTGCGGCGGCACTTTGAAAAGGCCAGTTCCGGAGATTTCTCGCTGCGGATGGCCACCCCCGCGGGCGACGAGATCAGCCAGCTGTCACAGTATTTCAACCGGTTCATGGTGCAGATGGCCGAATACAGCGACAACCTGAAAAAGCAGATCCAGGTGCGCCGGGAGGTGGAAAACACCCTGCGCGAAAGCGAGGAGAGATACCGGTCGGTGATGGAGGCCGCCGCCGACCCCATCATCATCTATGCCATGGACGGGACGGTGATCTATTTCAATCCCGCCTTCAGCCGGGTCTTCGGCTGGACCCTTGCGGAATGCCGGGGGCGAAAGATGGACCATTTTGTGCCGGAAGAAAACTGGGACGAGACCCATTGGATGATCAACACCATTCTCTCCGGCGAGACGGTGCCGGCGACGGAGACCAAACGCTCCACCAAGGACGGTGCCGTCCTGCATGTCAGTGTCAGCGGCGCCGTGTATCGAGACCGCAACAAGGAGCTTGCCGGCAGCATTATTATCCTGCGGGATATCACCGAAAACAAATGGCTGACCCGGCAGCTGATGGACATCGGCGACCAGGTCCGGCAGACCATCGGCCAGGATCTCCATGACGACCTCTGCCCGCATCTGATCGGCATCGCCGGGCTGACGGCGGTCCTGGAGGCCAACCTGAAAAAGGACTCCCCGGAAAACTCCCTCCTGGCCGGGAAGATCGAGCACCTGATCGAAGAGGCCGCGGGCAAGGCCCGGAGCCTGGCCCGCGGCCTCTGCCCGGTCCATCTGGTCTCGCACGGCCTGCAATCGGCCCTAAAAGAGATTGCAGTCACCACGGAACAGATGTCGGGGCTGGTCTGCAGTTTCAGCGGCGATGTCGATATCGACGACAACACGGTGGCGACCCATCTCTACTATATCGCCCACGAGGCGGTCAACAATGCGGTGAAACATGCCGAGGCCATTCATATTGATTTGTCTTTATTGCAGAAAGACGGGTATATTCATCTGCGCATAGTCGATGATGGCCAGGGGATCGGCGCCGGGGCTCCTTCCGATGGCATAGGCATGCTGATCATGAGGTATCGGGCCAGTGTGATAGGCGCTTTCCTGGAGATCAAGTCTGAACATGAAATCGGAACCACGGTCCATGTCTTTTTAAAAGGTCAGGCATGATTCCTCCATCTTACCAACCGCCAGGGGACAGCTGATGAAACGGGGAGTGAAGTACAAGGTCTTGATTGTCGATGATCATCCCGTCTTCTGCCTGGGGATGAGCGAGCTTATCAACAAGGAATCCGATCTCTTCGTCTGCGGCAGTGTCGAGCTCGCCAAGAAGACCTGCGAGGCCATCGGCAGACTGAGTCCCGATCTGGCTATTGTTGATATCTCGCTGAAAGACGGGAACGGCATCGACCTGGTCGAACAGATAAAAATCGATTTTCCCGGGCTGCCGGTGCTGGTCCTGTCGATGTATGACGAATCACTGTATGCGGAACGCGCCCTCATTGCCGGCGCCCGCGGCTATATCATGAAACAGGAGGCGGTGGCCTCGGTGGTGAAGGCCATCAGGAAGGTCCTGGGCGGGGAGGTCTATGCCAGCACCGCGGTCAAGGAAAAGGTCTTCCAGCGGCTGACCTCGCCCCAGCTTTCCTCCGGCAAATCACCGCTGGATGTCCTGACCAACCGGGAGCTCGAGGTCTTCCGTCTGGTCGGCGAGGGTCTGTCGACCAAGGAGATCGCCCAGCGGCTGCATCTCAGCATCAAGACCATCGGCACCTACCGGGAGAACATCAAGGAAAAGCTGAACCTGAAACACTTTACCGAGCTGGTAAAGGTTGCGGTCCACTGGTCGGAAAAGATCCAGAAATAATTTTATTTGGTTAAAATCATGACAAAAAAAGAGACTCTCCATCGCTACAAACTTACCCTTGAGTATGACGGCACCAATTTTAGCGGCTGGCAGAAACAGGCGGATGCCCGGACCGTGCAGGGTGACTTGCTCAAAGGGGCCGCCCGTGTCTTTGGTGAAACGGCCCTGGATCTTCAGGGCTGCGGCCGTACCGATGCCGGAGTCCATGCCCTGGAATATGCGGCTCATCTTGAGGTGGCAAGCGGTATGCCGCCGCGGGATGTGGCCCGGTTGCTGAACGAGACCCTGCCCAAGGATATAGCCGTGCGGTCGGTTGAGGCGGCGGACAGCCGGTTTCATGCCCGCCTTAACTGCATCGCCAGGAGTTATCTTTATCAGATCCGCACCCGAAAATCAGCCTTCGGTAAACGGTATGACTGGTGGGTGCACGAGGAACTGGATATCCCCGCCATGCAGCGGGCCGGGGCGATGCTGGCTGGCATGCACGATTTCGTGGCCTTTGCCGAAAAACAGGAGCTGAAGAAATCGACCAGGGTCCTAGTCCACGCCGTCGGGGTTTTTATGGACAAGGATGTGCTCTGGGTCCGGGTAATCGGGTCGCATTTTCTCTGGCGCATGGTCCGGAGGATGGTAGGCGTTCTGGTCGAGGTCGGCTGTCACCGGCTGCGAGAGGAGGATATCCCGGGGCTGCTGCAGGGCCCTTCCGCAATTCCGTCCAACCATACCGCACCGGCATCCGGCCTGTTTTTTGAAAAGGCCTTCTATGACGAGAGCGAACTGGCAGGATTTTTACAGGAAGAAGAGAAGAAGGGACCATCCTTAAGGTAAGGACCTCCTATAATCCCCCTGTCAACGGTAAAATCGAGACACCGGTATTCCTTTAGGAGTAACGCTGGTGCCAAACAATCTATCGCATTTGGCACTGCTCCTGAGTGTGACCAGATGGTTGACTGTCGAAAAGTCCAATGCTATTTTTTACTGCATGAATTGATGAATTTTTAGTACTTGAATTTGGTTGGAAACCGGTTTTGTCTGATCGTATAGTACCCAGGTACATAAATTTTTGGCTTTCTTGGAAATGGACATAATTCTATACATGGCGGCAGATAAAATTTTGCATTTTCCTCTTTTAACAATCTATATTTACGACGTTTTGTCTTGATTTATGCGCATCTATTTATGACGCTATGTATAATTCAGATGACTTTTGATTACCAGCATCTTTAGAGCCACTGTCCTGTTTCAATATCCGAAGGCCCGGCGGATTTTTTTCTTGATGCCGCTGACAAGAAACGGGGTAAAGCGGTTCTTTTCCTTCAGGATCTTGACGAAGAGGTCCTTTTTTTTCTCCGGCGGCAGGGGGCGGGAGGCCGGGATAAGAGTGAGGGAGCCGGTGGGACAGGCGCCGATACAGGCGCCGCAGCCAAGGCACATATCCTCCCGGATGGCCAGCCTGGGTTTTTTTGTACCCTCTATCTTTTTCATCTCAAGGGCCGCGATATTGCAGGCCTTGGCGCAGAGACCGCAGCCGATGCAGGTCGTGTGATCGACCGTCACCATGAAGGCGGCCTTGGCCACCCCGTTGATAAAGCCCTGGCGGATGCCGCCCAGCAGCTCGCAGCAGCAGGAACAGCAGTTGCAGATGAAGGACGGCTTATGGCGGATATTGTCGGTGATATGGGTCAGATGCAGGCTGCGGGCCATATCAATCACCGCCAACAGCTCTTCGGTGGAGCGCTGTTCGGCAAATCCCCGCCGGGTCATGAACCGGGCCGCCGTCCCCAGCGAGATACAGATCCCCGCCACCGGCGCCCCTTTCTTGCAGCTGTCGTTGAGATGCTCCTTCTTGTGCCGGCAGTAACACATGCCCACCGCCCCGAAATCGGCCCGGCGGATGATTTCGCGGGCGCTCTCATAGGAGGTGATGACCGAGGAGACCGGGATGTGCTCCTCATAGGTCAGAGACCGGGTCAGCGGCGTCTTGGAGCCGAAGAACTCCCGGCCCTGGCCCTGTTCCGGATCGTCGTAGAGATATTCGGTCATCAGCTGGGCCAGTTCCGCCACCGGCAGGTCGGCCCGTTGCTTCATGAAGGTAAACTCGAAGAAGCCGATCAGGCCCGGCATCAGCAGATAATAGGTCCGTTTATTATAGGGGAGATCCATGATCAGCCCCTTGTCGGCCATGGTCTCCAGGATCGGCAGCAGGGTTCCCTCGTCCAGGCCGGTCTGCCGGCAGAGTTCGGGCAGGGTGGCCTCTTCCAGAGGAAAACGGGAGGCGACAAAGGCCTCCTCCTTGGAAAAGAGCAGCTCCAGAATCCGCCGCAGCTTGTCGTTGTCAAAGAGACCGATGGGATACTTGTTCAGCCTGTCGATCAGCGGCACCAGTGAATCTTTGCCGTCCAGATGATGACCCATGTTAACCCTCATTCATGATATATTGATCTCTCAGCGCATAAACCGTATCCCAGACCCGGTCGAAACCGGCGGTGTCCATGGCCGGTTTTTTGATCATGGCCCGGAAGATCTCCTCCTGGGCGGCGGTGTTCTCGTAGCTCAGGACCATCCGCAGGGCAAAGCCCGAAAAATCCCGGATCAGGAAGGCGAAGATCTGCTCAACGAGGGCATCGTCTGTCCGGTAGATCTGCGCGTTTTCCAGGATCAGCTGGGCGTAGACGGCAAGCGTGAAGAGCTCTCCCGCGGCCAGCATATAGTCGATATCAGAGGCCTGGGCCGCATCGGGAGGGGCGGTTGCCAGAAGAGAGCGAAAAAGCTCGGCCTGCTGACGGAAGATGGCGACGTTTGCCAGTGTGTTTCCCTTGTAGGCCAGGCGATAATCCGGGAAGCGCACCGAAGAGAGGCCGCCGGTGAACTGGCGGAAGAGATAGCTGTCGTCGGAAGCCTCGTTGCGCCTGGGGATCTCGGGGTACTCCGCCGGGCCGAAGAAGTAGTTCTTTACAAACTTGATGATGA
>JAJYAX010000171.1 GCA_021779275.1 Deltaproteobacteria bacterium
GCCTGCTTCTGGATGCCGCCGTCTGAATTACTCAAACACTTTGCGAAAGATTCTGCGATTACCGTTATCGATGTGGGGCAGGGGAGCGCCAATTTATTGGAACTCCCTGCGGGGAAACGGGCCTTGATAGACTGTGGAGGGCAGGCCTCCCCCGGATATAATATCGGAGAGCAGGTTGTCGGTCCGTTTTTATGGAAAAAAGGGTTCACCCGAGTCAATGCCGTCATTATAACCCATCCCGATGCTGACCATTTCAATGGACTGCCCTTTATTCTTGAGCATTTCCGTCCCGATACCCTCTGGATAACCGGGTCGGCCGGTCATGACCCGGGGTATACTGAACTTCTAGGTCTTGCAAAGAAGCTGAAGATACCAATCAAAACTCCTGCAGGGGATGAGGTCTTGTTGCGGGCGGAAGGGGCAGAGATCTCCGTTATTGAAAATCCGTTGGTCCGGACAGGCCAAGAAAACACTGGGTTTGTTAACGAAAGGGGTTTGATTGTCAAATTTACCGATGGGAGGTTTTCTATAATCTTTCCGGGAGATATCAGCAAAAGGGTTGAGGCTCTCCTGGTATCTGACCGCCCGGAGAGGTTGAAGGCCCGGATACTCCTTTCGCCCCATCACGGATCGTCCACCTCAAATTCGCTGGCTTTTTTGCAGGCGGTGCAGCCGGAATTTCTGATCGTGTCGGCAGGGATAGTCCACAAAGGTGTCTTTCCCTCTCGGGATCTGGCGGAGACGGCCGCGATGTGCGGGACGACAATGCTCACGACAGCCTTGTCCGGATGTATCATGGTGACGACCGACGGTCGGAAAGCGGCGGTGGCCTCCGGCAATGGCCTTGTGGTGGATAAACTCATCTCCTCTCTGCAATGAGGAGTGGATAATTTCGTCGTCCTGTGGAAAAAGCAGGGTCAGACCTCGGTAAAGTCCGACGGGGCCTTACGCAAAAATTTTAAAAACTTTGCCTTCTCAACACAGTTGGAATAGGCCTCATCCGGACTGATCATCTTTTTTTCCAGAAACTCCATGATGGCATCGTCCAGGGTCACCATGCCGAATTTTTTTCCCGTCTGCATGGAGGACAGGATCTGAAAGGTCTTTCCCTCACGGATCAGATTGCGAACGGCAGGGGTGGCGATCAGAATTTCGAGGGCGGCGCAACGGCCTTTGATGTCGATTCGTTTGAACAGGGTCTGAGAAACCACAGCCTTCAGGGCATCGGCCAGGGTTGACCGGACCTGACCCTGTTGGCTGGCCGGAAAGATCTCGATGATCCGGTCAACCGTCTTCATGGCATTGATGGTATGCAGTGTGCCGAAGACCAGATGGCCGGTCATTGCCGCTTCCATGGCCAGAGCGATAGTCTCCAGGTCGCGCATCTCGCCGACCATGATGATGTCGGGGTCTTCACGCAGAGCGCCGCGCAGGGCCGCGGCGAAACTTTTGGTATGCGTGCCGACCTCGCGGTGATTGATGACGCACTTCTGGCTGTTATGGACAAATTCTATAGGGTCTTCGATGGTCAGTATATGATCCTTTCTGACCTTGTTGGCCTCATCGACTATGGCTGCAAGGGTCGTAGATTTACCTGATCCCGTCGGGCCGGTCACCAGGACAAGCCCTTTGGGGAGATGGGCCAGTCTGGCAATGACCTTGGGCAGGCCAAGTTGTTCGCAGGTCATGATCTCGCTGGGAATCTCACGAAAGACGGCGCCGATACCGAATTTCTGCTGGAAAAAGTTGCATCGGTAACGGGCAAGGCCTGGAATTTCATAACCGAAATCCACATCCCCATTCTCCTCGAACACCTTTATTTTCTCTTCAGGACAGATCTCGTAGAGCATGGCCCGTAATTCGTCATTGGCCATCCGCTTGAATTTCACCCTTTCCATATCACCGCGGATACGAAGGATCGGCTGTTGGTCGGCAACCATATGCAGATCGGAAGCGCCCTCGTCGTTCATCAATTTAAAAAATGCATCTATCTGGGCCATAGTCTATTCCTCTGTCGGTTTATTCTCTTTTTTTTCACAGGACTACTTTGTTTTTTATAAAATTTACAATGTCCTCGGGATCATCCATTACTTCAAATAACAGAATATCATCTTTGGCTATAGTTCCCTTTTGCAGCAGTGTACCCTTGAGCCAGTCAACAAGTCCATTCCAAAAGGTGCTCCCCACGAGAACAATAGGAAAGGGCTTGATGCGCTGGGTCTGGATCAAGGTGAACGACTCGAACAATTCATCAAGCGAGCCGAAACCTCCGGGCATACAGATAAAGGCCATGGAGTATTTCATAAACATCACTTTCCTGACAAAAAAGTATTTGAAATTCAATGGGAAATTTGTATAAGGATTGGCTGCCTGTTCATGGGGGAGGCTGATGTTCAGGCCTATGGACACCCCTCCGGCCTCCATGGCCCCTTTGTTGGCGGCCTCCATGATCCCCGGTCCTCCGCCGGTAATCACACCGTAGCCCGACCTGGCCAGGTCGGCCGCGATGACCTCCGTCAGCTTGTAATAGGGGTCATCCGCCGGGGTTCGAGCTGAGCCGTAAATGGTAACCGCCGGGACATCGAGTGCCGACATGGCGTCAAATCCCTCGACAAATTCAGCCATGATCCTGAACATTCGCCATGAATCGCCGACGACGGTATTGTCGAGGACATATTTCGGCTCTCTCCTGACCCGCCTTCTTTCGATGAATTCTTTTTCGTTATCCATTATCTGCCATTGACCTCAAGATAATATCGGGCTGATTGGGCTATCTCCGGAGATATTCCCTTCCGGTTCAGGACCCTGGTAAACCAGGTTGCAGCTTTTTTTGCCTGCCCCTCCTGAAGATAAATCAAACCGTTTTGGAGCTGCGCCTCAGCCTTTGTCTCCTTGTCTTTGAGGCAAACCCGCAGATGCTCCCGTGCGGTAATGAATTTCCGGCAGGCTGTCTGGGCCTTTGCCAGACCTAGCCGCAACCTCGGATTGCGGGGATCAAGCTCTACACTTTTTTCACAAAGAGAAAGCGCGATCTCGTTGCCTTCCCCCTGTTCCAGGTAGACCTCTCCTAAAATGCCCATGGTCTCAGCGTCGAATTGATCAAACTGCAGGGCTCTCTGCAACCAGGTCATGGCCTCATTTTTTCTGTTTAAACCATGGAAGGACTTTCCCAGATAGCGGAAGGCTCGCCCTGCGTTTTGAGTCCCTTTCGTATTCTCGTACCAGGGCGCAAGGATGTCAACCGCTTTCTGATACTTCCCTGTTACACAGTAGAGTCTTCCTGCCTGTAACTGAAGATCATTGTTCATGGAGTCGTCTTCCGAACCACCGGGGTGAACGGCAATGGCCCTCTCGAATCTGGCAAGGGCGGATTGGTCATGACCAAGGAGGACTTCCCCCAGGCCAAGGTTGTAGAGAGCCATGAAATTATTCGAATCGAGGGCCAGCACCCGGTTAAAATACTGATGAGCCATTTTATGCCTGTCCATCATCGCATACGTTACACCGAGACTGTTTAGTAGATTGATGTTGTCGTTATCACAAAGAAGCCCCTTCTTATATTCTCTTACGGCGCTTTCCAGGTCACCGTCACTAAAAAAGATATCTCCGCTGATATTCAGACTGACCGCGTCAAAGACCACCACACTGCCGGGACCAAAAAAGGCGGCATGCAGCAGGGCCTTCCGGCAGTTATGGAGGACCTCCTTTTTTGAAAAACCGGCTAATGGATACGATCCGATCCCGGCAGAGAAGCTCACATCTATTCCGATTTTCTTCTTGAGATCTCTGATCTTCCGTCGAGCCCAGGCCAATGCCTTTCGGGAGTTCATCCCCTCCAGAAAGACATAATAATCCTTTTCGTCAATGATTAGTCCATCAATGGAGCCTGTCTGATAGTCGTCCAGCGGTTCACCTGTGTCGGATTGCAACAGAATAATGGAAAAGAGACCGGAATCTTGCCATTTCCGGGATAATTTTGCCAGGACCTGCCGTGAGGGTTGGCGTAAGGGATGCTGTTCCGGGTGAGCCAGCAGAGAAAAATCGCAGAAACTGAATGGACCTCGTCGGCAGGCCACCTGCAGGGCCTGCCAGGCCTCATCAAACAAAGAGGGCCGAACGGTAGCCGGCGGCGCACAATTCCTGCTGCACCCTATATGAACGCGAGGGAAGTTTTCTCTGCGAAGCCAGGAGATCAGCATCGCCCCGATCCGTGAGGCGGATTCTTCCTTTTCATGTTGGGTGACCAAGGCAAAAACGCCATGCCCAAGATAATGGACAGGGAAGCGGTAGTCCGCGAAATTAATCAATGAGAGTGCGGCCTTGCGGCTGTAGAGGATTGCCTCGCTTGCTGATCTCACTCGAGGATAGATCTCAATGAGTATCAGGGTGACACCGGAGGCGTCTTTTAAGATTTCCAAAACATCATGAAGGTTGGCTGTATTAAGAAGACCTGTATCCTGGTCGACTCGTTCCCGTTTCAGTCGGGCGAACTCCTGCAGGGCGCTATTCCGTATCTCAATCAACCAGTGATGATCTGCCTTCTTGACCAGAAAGGGATCAACGCCCTGTATGACGGCCACAACTGTTTCATCTCCCAGAGGAAAGGGCAGGAAGAAACTGTTGTCATGGGAACAGACCCGGTCGGGACTTTTGTTGTCCCTGAGAAGAATTCCCCGGACGAAGGAGATCATCTTGGTAGAACGAAAGTGCTTTTTGATATCAGAGGGGTTGGTGATAAAGAGTATGTCCGATACAGTTGGTATCCTTTTTTGCAGTATCCTCGAAAAGGGGAGAGAAAATCTGTTGAAATCATTTCCGGTGAGAGGCTGTTCACAGTAAGGGGAA
>JAJYAX010000172.1 GCA_021779275.1 Deltaproteobacteria bacterium
CACTCCAATCTGAGCCATCCTCTCGGTCAGTTCACTGATCTGCTCAAGATTCCACAGGGTATCTTCCAGCCGACCCTTCTTGAGAAATAACTTACCGTTATCCGAATAGCTTCTGATTGCAGCCAGAGGCTGGTTCAACTCATGGTTGATGCTGGCGGACATCTGGCCGAGAGCGGCCATCTTGGCGGCGTGGATCAGTTCTGATCGCGTATGCTGCAGGGCAACCTCTGTGCGTTTACGGTCTTCAATCTCCTTGCGCAGAAGAGTATTGCTCTCGGTCAGTTCATGGGTCCGTTCGGATACCCGGGTCTCGAGTTTTGTGTTGGCCTCCTGCAGCACCTTTCGCGCCTGATCTTCAAAGCGTTTCAGATCAACCACCCTCTGACGTCGCTGTTTGACAACAAGCACGAATAAGCCCCCCAGGATGAAAACGAAGCCCAACATCAAAAAAACCAGGAAGACAAACCGTTCCACACGCCAGGTGTCCGTCAATATCTGGACATTCCACCCGGCATGTTTCATAGGACGAGTCTGCAGCAGATATTTTTTGGCCTTGAAGTCGCCGGGCATTTTTATCCGCACTATCCGGCCTATATCATTCACCTCTTCAGCGACCACATTCAGGGGTTCAAGGGTGGCATTGGGATACCGGCGGCTTTCGACAACCTGCCGGAAGGTCTCTTCTGACAGAGGAGCCAGGGAATGAAAACGCCACTCCTTTTTGGTGGTTAAAAAAATCACGCCATCGGGATCAGTCACCAGAAAGGTCTCGTCGGTATGTCCCCAATTATTCTCTACCGAATCAATATTGATTTTTATGACCAGCGCACCGAGAATCCTGTCGTTCTGACGTACCGGATAGGCAAAATAGTAGCCCCTGAGACTTGACGTGGTGCCAAGGGCAAAGTATCTCCCCAGACGACCGCTCATTGCCTCTTTAAAATACGGGCGGTAGCTGAAATTCCGGCCGACGAAAGGATGATCTTCCTTCCAATTGCTGGCAGCAATGGTCAATCCCTCACTGTCCATCAGATAGGTGTCCGAGGCATCGCTGATATTGTTGATTGTCTCCAGATAACTGTTCAGGGCGTCAATTCGCTCAGAGCCCTGCGGGTTGCTGAGCATATTGACCATCATCTTGTCGTTGGCCAGCAACTCGGGAAGGCTCTCGTATTTCTCCAATACCCCCTGCAAGTAGGTTACATAGAGTTCGAGACGTGAGGCTCCTTCGACAGACAGACTTTTTAATCGTTGATAGTACAGCCATTTGTAGGCTAACCACAGATTTAAGCTGATGAGAGCAAAGGCGATGACAACGGTGAGGAAAAATTTAATACGTGGCAGGCGTGGCAATATCTTCATAGACCAGGGTCAACGGGTTTCAATCCCTTTTTTCCGCATTAAATTCTTGACCTCTGCAAGAGGAACTTCCTTTCTATGAAAAATTCCGGCGGCCAGGGCCGCCTCTACATCGGTCTCAGCAAATACTTCAATAAAATGAGCACTTGATCCCGCCCCGCTGGATGCAATCAGGGGAATGGAAACCGCCCTTCGCACATGATTGATCAATTCGATATCGAAACCGCTGTTGGTGCCGTCTTTATCGATACAGTTCAACAGGATTTCCCCCGCACCCAGCTCGGCGCAGGCCTGGACCAGTTCAACCACATCAATATTCCGCCCTTCGCGGCCACCCTTTACGGTACACTGGTACCAGCAATAGGCCTCACCCTTGGGCCCCGGATATTTGGTCTTGATGGTATTTCTTGGTGTGTCATCAGGGCTGTTTACATAGACTCGTCTCGGGTCAACGGAGATGACCACGGCCTGGGCTCCATAGACGATGGATATCTGCTCGATGGAGGTTTTCCCCGTCTTCCTGCCGTCATGGCGATACTGCTCGGCTGCATACACCGCATCACTGCCTATGGATATCTTGTCGGCGCCGGACCGGAAGTAGGCGGAGGCAACATCCAGGGCGGAATAGGATTTTCCTTCGGAATCGGTGAATTCCCGGATACCGCCGCCGATGGTCAAGGGCACAAAGACATTTTCGGAAGTTCGCTTCAGGATCTCCAGCATCGGTTGGTCCTGCATCGGGAAGTCCCGGAAGCCGGTGATGTTCAAGAAGGTGATCTCGTCGGCCCCTTCTTCGTAATATCTCCTGGCAAGCTCGACCGGCAGACTGAGATTCCGGACGGCGCCTTTTTCCCTGACATCGTACTGGTCGCCCTTGGTGACCACAAGATCCCCGGCGTCATTGGTCCGTACATCCAGACAAGCGATAATCCGCTTGGCAATGCGGGTCGGTTTTTTATCCGGCAGCGGCAGGCCTGAGACCGGCTGGTCTTCTTCAGCTCCATTTTTCAGGAAATTATGGAGAATATTCAGACCGGCCACTCCGCTTTTCTCCGGATGGAACTGAAAGGCCGTCACATTGCCCCTGGCCACCCCGGAGATATATTCATTCCCATAATCGGTGGTGGCAAGGATCCATTCCCTGTTCTCGTCGGTAATGGTCGCATAGAAGGAATGGACAAAATACAGTTTTTCCCCCTTGTACCCGGAAAATATCTCTGAATGCTTGTGTATCTTCAGGCCATTCCAACCGATCTGCGGAACGGAAAGGCGAGGGTGGGAGAACCGTTTGATCTGACCCGGGATAATTCCCAGTCCCGCCACTCCGGGGGCCTCCTCGCTTCCTTCAAACAAGGCCTGCAAGGCCACACAGATACCTAAAAGCGGTTTATTTTCCTTAATCCGTTGCCGGAGCGGTTCAATGTAGCCTTTTTGCTGCAGGCGTTCCATGACTACGCCGAAATTACCAACTCCCGGAAAGATCAATTTCTCGGCGCTCAGGATGTCATCGGGACGCTCCACGTCACGGACCTCAAAGCCGAGTTTCCTGATCGCATTGCGAACGCTGCGGACATTTCCCGCCCCATAGTCTAGAAGTGTTATCATCTCTGTTCCTTGCAATCCTCAAGAAGAAGTCGAACCAGCAACTGGTCTGTAATATTTTCCGTTGGCGCAACCGCGGCAGAGGACCTTGCCATCGGTCACGACCTCGCGGCAATCCTGCACCCAGTCGCCGCAGTCCTGACATTGCACGCGCCGCAGGGGCCGTCCCGGCATGTCTTCAGGGGCCAGATCGACCTGGACATGTTCGATCATGAACAGTTCCTGTAGCGGCATGATCCGATAGGCCTCCAGTTGACGTTCATATTTTCCCGCAATGGCCGGAAAATAGTTTTTCGCCAGTTCACGTGATTCCTCCCTGGCGGTTACCCGTACGGCCTGGCCTGTTTCAAGATTTACAAAGGTGGCGGCCATGACCCCGTAATCTTTCCAGCGCATGGACCTCTTTCCCAGGCTGCAGCCGGTAACGGATTGAATCGCATCGGTCGCGCACCGGTCTATTTCCACCAGGACATAGAGCTTCTTTCTGTCGCCACCCTTCGGATCGTGAATACCGATAAGCTTAAGTCCGATCAAACTCATACGGACGCCGATAACCTGCCCGGCGCAGAGATGACCATGAATTGTTGCCGATTCCTCCAGCAGTTCCTGAAAAGATTTCATACCAACCTCCCGGTTGCGCCGGCTAATAATCAAAACCCTTCTGCGCCTTGATCCCCGAGGTAAAAGGATGCCTGACAGCCCTCATCTCAGTGACCAGATCCGCAGCCTGCAGGAGACCCTCCGAAGCATATCTCCCGGTGATAATCAGATGCAAGGACGCGGGCTTCCCGGAAAAGACCTCGAGAATCTCCTCCTCCGGTATCATAGCATAATGAATGAGATATGTCAGTTCATCGAGAACAATCACATCCCAGGTATTTCCGTTGATCATCCCGACAGCAAAATCCCATGCCTCTCTGGCGGCCTGCCGATCCTTTTCCATATCCTCGGATTTCCAAGTGAAACCTCTGCCCATCACATGAAAACCCAACAGGCCGGGAAATCTTTCGGACCAGATGGCCTCGCCCGAC
The DNA here is from genome assembly GCA_021779275.1 of Deltaproteobacteria bacterium. Taxonomy (GTDB): domain Bacteria; phylum Desulfobacterota; class Desulfobulbia; order Desulfobulbales; family Desulfocapsaceae; genus CAIUQR01. The sequence continues at coordinate 3,993 of JAJYAX010000172.1, forward strand.
TGCCATCTCCCCTTGATAAACTGGATAAAGCAGACCTTTTGGCCATGGCCCAGGGCCCTGAAGGTCACGCCCAGGGCCGCAGTGGTCTTTCCCTTTCCGTCACCCGTAAAGACTGAAAGCAATCCCTTAGTCATGGACAGCCTGTCTCGTCCCGTGGGAAAAATCTTTATCATAGAGCTTTGAGACCGCCGTCAGATGGGTGTCCCTAAAGACCTCACCGACACAGATTATAGCGGTCTTTGTAATCCCGGCCTCATGCACCTGGCGGCCGATATCCGCAAGAGTCCCGCGCACGCTCCTTTCACAGTCCCATGTTGCCTTTTCGACAACCGCAGCCGGGGTATCCGGCCGATACCCCCCCGTGAGGAGCTCTTCCACCACCGTATCAATCATGCCGACGGACAGGAAGATGAGCATGGTGGTCTGGTGGGCGGCCAGCAGTCGCAGTCTCTCCTGCTCGGGGACCGGAGTCCTGCCACCCTGCCGGGTGATAATAACAGTCTGAGCAACCTCGGGGAGGGTCAATTCGGCCAGCAGGGCCGCAGCCGCCCCAGATGCGGCGCTGACGCCCGGGACGACTGCATACGGAATGCCCTGTTTGTCCAGGCCCTGCATCTGTTCTTTGATAGCGCCGTAGAAAGCGGGATCACCGGTATGGAGGCGCACCACCCTTTCGCCCCTCTTCCAGGCAGCGGACATGACCTCAAGAATCTCATCCAGGTTCATCCCGGCGGAATCATATCTGGATGCCTTGCAGGGGCTGAGAAGTTCAACATTAATCAGACTCCCCGCATAGACTATACAGTCGGCCTCATCCAGTAACCTCCGCCCTTTGAGGGTAATCAATTCAAC
>JAJYAX010000173.1 GCA_021779275.1 Deltaproteobacteria bacterium
ATAGGCCTTTCCAGTAACGAGATCAACGAGACCCTTGAAATTATCCTCAGATCCGATGGGGAGATGAACAACAACCGGTGAAAAAGGCAAGGACGTCTTTATCTCTTCCAGGGTCTTTTCGAAATCGGCACGCTCCCTGTCCATTTTGTTAATATAGATGACACAGGGCAAGGACTTTTCTGCAATGAAATCCGCAAACTTAACCGTCTGCCCCTTGACTCCCATAACAGCTCCGATGGTGAAGACAACACCATCGCAGACCTGGGAGGCGAAGAGCGTTTCATTGATGAAGTTGTCATCGCCGGGTGTATCAATCAAATACACCTCATGTTTTTTCCAGAGATAGTTATGAAAGGATGAACTGATTGAGATATTTCGTTTGATTTCCTCTTCCTCATAATCCATACAGGAACTGCCATCGTCAACCTTTCCCAACCGTTTGATCTTCCCCGCAGTATACAACATGGCCTCAGCCAATGAAGTTTTTCCACAGTTTCCATGTCCGATAATTGCGATGTTTCTGACCAAATTTGTATCCTGCATGAATATCTCCTCAAAATAAACTATTCAACAAAACACTCTCCGATTCCTTTTGAACCAAACACCTGGAAAAAACCCTCCGCATTGAAAAAGTCAACCCTCATATATTCAGTTTCACAGCTCAAAGTCAAGTATGTTTGATACTGCCCTGTCCTTTTCAACAAAGAAACACCAGCAGGGCGACTATTTACAGGAGGCGGAACGATTGACTGGAAAAAAAAAAGAGGAGAAGGTATTCTCCCACGGGGTTTAATTTTCCATTCTGATTAAAGGTTGAGGCATAACAGTTGAAAAAGTCATCGAAGGACAGTGGGAAAATCGCCAGATCAGCAGGAACCGTCGGCATTGCAGTGATGTGCAGCCGTATCCTCGGCCTTGTCCGCGAACAGATTTTTGCCGCCATGTTCGGCGCAGGCACGGCCTATGATGCCTTCGTTGTCGCCTTCAGGATCCCGAACCTCTTGCGAGATCTTTTCGGGGAAGGTGCGCTCTCTGCCGCCTTTGTGACGGTCTTTTCCGACTATGCCGCCAACAGAAGCGAAAAACAGACCTGGCAGCTTGCCTCCAATGTCCTGGTCTTTTTTGCCATCGCTCTCAGTATTATTACAATTCTGGGTATCTATATGGCGGGACCTCTAGTATCGGCCTTGGCCCCCGATTTTGCAGAGATCCCCGGCAAGGCGGCTCTTGCCGGGAAATTGACCATGATCATGATGCCCTTCCTGATCTTCATTTCCCTGTCCGCTGTCGTCATGGGCATTTTAAACACCAAAGGCCATTTCTTCGTACCGGCCATGGCGTCGAGTTTTTTCAACCTGGGCTCAATCGTCGGAGGTGTAGGTCTTGCCTTCCTGCTTCCCCGGTTCGGTCAACCGGCCATTGCCGGCATGGCCATCGGCACCCTGGTGGGGGGGATTCTCCAGCTGGGAATGCAACTGCCCACCCTTTTCAAGACCGGCTTTACCTTCCGTTTTCATCTGCGTCTTACCGATCCAGGACTGAAAAGGATATTGCGGCTGATGGTCCCGGCGACAATCGGTCTGTCCGCGACCCAGATCAATATCTTCATCAACACCAACTTCGCCTCGTCCTGTGCGGAAGGCTCGGTATCCTGGCTCAATTATGCCTTCAGACTGGTGCAACTGCCTCTGGGGGTGTTCGGCGTGGCCTTCTCCATCGCGGCCATGCCCGTGCTGGCCCGTCATGCCGCCAAAAAGGATATCCAGGGAATGCGGGAAACGCTGGTGTCATCTCTCACCATGGTCTTCTGTCTGACCATACCGGCAACGGCAGGTCTTATCCTTCTTTCCGAACCCATCATCCGTCTCATCTTTGAACGGGGCGCCTTTACCAGTATCGATACGACAGCCACCGCCCAGGCCCTTTCACTGTATGCCGTCGGTCTGTTCGCCTATTCCGCCAACAAGATCCTTGTCCCTGTCTTTTACGCCTTGAACAACACTAAGTATCCGGTTTTCGCCAGTTTTCTCGCCGTGGCGACAAACATCCTCATTATCACCATGACCATCAACTCCTTTCAGCACCGGGCCATAGCCCTGTCCATGTCCTGTACCATGGTCTTGAACTTTCTGTTTCTGAGCGGCATCCTCTATAGAAAGATGGAAGGCTATTCCATCTCGTATCTGCTGAAAGGCGGACTCAAGATCTGTGCGGCGACATTGTGTATGTCGGCGCTGCTCATAGCGGCGCGACCTTTTTTTACCTCCTGGTTTACCGGCAATATCTTCCAGAAGGCCGGTTCACTGCTCCTTCTGATAACCGGCGCAGCCATTCTCTATACTTCTGTTCTGTATTTTCTGCGCCTGCCGGAACTTACCGATATCATTAATAAGATACGGACTAAATTCCGTCCTTAATTGCCGCCGTTCCGGCCATTTTTTCCAGGGCCGTCTGGAGCTCTTTGATCTGTTGCTTCAACTCCTCGATATCACTGCTGCGAGCGATATTCATTTTCTGGAAGGCGAGCTGAATGCGGTCATCAACCTGCTGCCGTATCGCCTCCTTGGACTCATCGGAGCGGGCGAGAAGTTCATCGACGAGTTTCTTGCCCTCCTGTTCTGAAATTTTGCCTTTTTCGACAAATTCTTTTGCGATTTCTTCGACCTTATCCTTTGTCAAGGAGGCGATCCCGATACCTACAAACATAGCTTTTTTGATCAAATCTATCATATCGATCTCCTGAAATGTGGGTTATTCAGGCTTCTGACCCAGCAAAAAAATCATTGGCCCGTTGTACAGCCTGCTCCATTGTTGTGCTCGTCTGCACCGCCGTGGCCAGATGGTGTCCAAAGGCATAGGTCCCGGCAAAATAGGGGGTGAACTGTTTCAGCCTGCCGAGTTGTCGTTCTTTTGCAAAACGTTCCATGAGCAGTTCAATAAATCTGCTGTATATCTCTTTTCGTGAAAGCCCGGGCCGTTCAGGAGGCATGCCATAGATTTCCTGGCCGATGTCAGCGAAGAGCCATGGCCGCCAGGCGGCCCCCCGGCCGATCATCAGACCATCGGCATGGGATATGCGCAGGCACTCCCGGGCATCGTTTACGGAGAAGATGCCGCCATTGGCAAGAACAGGGATAGAAACCATATCTTTCACTTTTCCTATCCATTCCCAATGAGGTTTCCGGCAGAATTTTTCACCGTGCAACCGGCCATGAACCGTCAGGAGATCAACACCTTCCCCTGTGAGGAGATGGCAAAGATCAGCGAGCGCCCCCTGGTCGAGTTTGTCGCCCAGCCTGATTTTCGCACTCAGGGGCAGACTTGTAGCCCTCCGCAGCCTGACAAGCAGGGATCGCAGTCGCGCCAGATCCCTGATCAAATAACAACCGGCACCCAGCCGACGCAAATTCGGCGCCGGACAGCCAAGATTGAGATCAATGCCCTGAGCATTGAGTTGATGCAATTTCCTGACAGCCGATTCGATATCATCAGTATCGGTGAGAAAAAGCTGGTAAAAAAGCGGCCTTTCACCCGCACTTCTCACAAGAAGTGGTGAGTGCTGCGCATTTTCATCGGGGAGGGTTCTGGCGGCCAGCATCTCGGTAAACAAGAGACCGACGCACCCCAGCTCCTGGACAAGAGAACGCATCGCGGAATGCGACAAACCCACCATGGGCGCCAGGGCCAGTGGCGGCAAGACCTCAAGATTCCGTACAATAATTCTGTTCTTCACTTCTGCACAGGTTAGTTTATTCCTTTGGTCTGCACGGGCGGCTCATCATACAAATTCGAGCCTTTGCCCGATATTTTGTCAACCGTAATATACAGGGATACATAGGTGTAACCATAAGAACCGCCGAAACCTTCACTGATGACCGCCATGCATGATTTGTTCGGTTTGACGAAGGCAAGAAGCGTATCTCCATACGATGCCTCACCCGCATGCCTCCATTGATGTTTCTTCATAGAGGCAATTAAAAATTCCTTCAGCGAATTGGCATCAACTCTTCCACTGTATTTCAGGATCCCTCCCGAGAAAGAGTTATTGTTCATAGATACACTGTATCTCGTATCCAACTGCATATCAGAGGGAAGCTCTATATCCGAATAGGTGCCGACGGCATTGGAGAGAAGCGGCAGATCATCTTGCGAGGAGGATTTTTCCGCGCAACCAACAAAAAGAAACAACATACATATGACAAGGAAACATGATGATACTCGATAGTTATTTGTATTTTTACTCATACTTCACCCTCCGAATTGTAATTATGAAATCACTGATCCTTTCTACTATGTGATTCCTTTTTTTTGCGGTCTCTATCCATTATTAGATTCCACCAATACACATATATTTAATTTCCAGGTATTCGTCCATACCATATTTTGACCCTTCCCGCCCTATTCCTGACTTCTTCATACCACCAAACGGGGCCGCCTCCGATGATAAACGCGCGGTATTTACGCCGACAATGCCATATTCAAGCGATTCCGTAACCCGCCAGGCTCGCCCGACATCCTTGCTGTAAAAGTAAGCAGCCAGGCCATATTCGGAATCATTCGCCATCGAAATCGCTTCCGCCTCGGTCTTAAAAAGAGAAACCGGTGCAATCGGTCCGAAGGTCTCTTCTCGCAGAATTTTCATCTTCGGCGTCACATCCAGAAGGATCGTCGGTTGGAAAAAAAGCCCCTTTCCCGGAATCCTTTTTCCACCTGTGGCAATCCTGGCGCCTTTCTGCAAGGCATCCCGAATCTGATCTTCAATTTTTCCAATGGCGCCTCTATCAATCAAGGGGCCCTGATTGTTTTCGGCAATAAGCCCTGAACCTACAAAAAGATCGGA
>JAJYAX010000001.1:0-15155 GCA_021779275.1 Deltaproteobacteria bacterium
GGTCTTTTGCCGAATCCCGCCTCGATCTGATCGGAGGCGGAGAGGGCGGCAATCTTCAGGGCCTCGGAATAGGTGGGATAGTTAAAGATATTATCGACGAAAAGATCGATTTTGGCGTTGTGAAACAGGGCCAGCAGGGCGATATGGATAATCTCGGTGGCCCCGGCGCCCAGGATATGCACACCCAGGATCTCGCGGGTATCCCTGTGAACGATCATCTTCAGCAGGCCTTCGCACTCACCCGAGATCTGTCCCCGGGGCAGCTCGTCATAGAGACACCTGCCGACGACGATCTTATATCCCCGCGCCAGGGCCTCCTCTTCGGTGATCCCCACATAGGAGATCTCCGGGATGGTATAAATCCCGATGGGAAAGAGATGCGGGAAGCCGTCAGCCCTTTTCTGCAGCGCATTAAAGGCGGCCAGACGCCCCTGGGTGATGGACGTGGCGGCCAGACTCGGCCAGCCGATGACGTCGCCCACCGCATAGATATCCGGCGCCGAGGTCTGATACAGATCGTTTACCGTAATATAGCTCCATTCATTGCAGACAATCCCCGCCTTTTCGATATCAAGGGAGGCGGTATTGGCCTCGCGGCCCAGGGCGAAAAAGAGCGTGTCGGCTCTGAACTCACGGCCGGAATCCAGCCTGAGCACGGCTTGCCCCTTTTCTTTGGCTATCACGAATTTGCCGCAATCAGGTATATAATCGATATTTCCCCGGGGAAAGTTCTTTTTCAGATAATCGACGATCTCATGATCCAGGAATTTCAAGAGGCGCGATCCCGTGTCCAGCAGGGTCACCTTGACGCCCAAGGCCGCAAAAATAGTGGCGTATTCCGAGCCGATCACCCCGCCCCCCAGGATCACCATGGAGCGAGGAATGGACTTCATGTTCAGGATGCTTGTGGAATCAACGATGATCTCATGATCAAACGGGATCTCCGCAGGTGTTCGTGGACGAGAACCCGTGGCAATGATGATGAACTTGCCGCCGACCAGGACCTCCTCACCGTTCAATGGTCTGACACTGATGGTCTTCGGGCCGGCAAACCTGGCGTTTCCCCGGATAATCTCGACCCCATCCCGCTGCAGCTGCCCCTCGATGATCGCATGCTCCTGCAGGCGGACATGCTGCAGACGCTGCTTCAGCCTGTCCATGGAGATCTCGGCGTCGACAAACCGGCAGGCGGAGTCCTCGGCAAAGACCTTTCGGGTCAGATGGCCGGTCAGGGAAAGGACCGCCTCGCGCAGGGTCTTGCTGGGAAAGGTCCCGGTATTGACGCAGACCCCTCCCAAGGAGCCTTCCTTTTCCAGGATCAGGACCTTTTTCCCGGATTTCGCAGCCGTCAGGGCCGCCGACAATCCTGCAGGTCCCGTCCCGATTATGAGAAAGTCATATTCCACGGTTTTCATAGAAGACAGAATACCCCATGCACCGGTTTCTGGATAGAGGATTTTTACGGGTCCGGGAGGCCTGTTCAATGGCAGTGGGATGCCTCCTTGGCCATATGAAAATGCGAGAGATTACAACTGTGCAGCAGCTCATGGTTGGCCAGTATCTCGTCCGGTTTTCCCGAGGCGGCCAGATGATGGCCTTCGTCGAAGACATGGATACCGGTGGCGAACTTCAGGGCGAAGGCCAGGTCATGGGTCGCGGTGATCACTGTCTTGTTCTGCCCCCGCAGCTGCAGAATAAAGTCCACCAGCCAGGACTGGCTGCGCGGATCAAGGCCGATGGTGGGTTCGTCCAATAACCAGACATCGGGATTCAGGCTCAGGAGCGAGGCCAGCGCGACCCGCCGTTTCTCACCACCGGAGAGGCGGTGCGGAGCACGGTCGCGCAGTTTCTCGATCCGCAGGGCCTGGAGGGACTGGTCAACACGTTCTCTGACCTCGCCATGGCTTATACCGAGCTGCAGCGGCGCGAAGGCAACCTCGTCCAGCACCGAGGCGCAGAACAACTGCACATCGGTGTCCTGAAAGACCAGACCTACCCGGCGGCGGAAGGCGAAATTAAAGGCATCGTCACGCAGGCGCGCCTCCGTCAGAGGTTCCCCAAAGGCGATGATCTCTCCCCGAGTCGGGAAATACAGACCATCCAGCATCTTCAAAAGGGTAGACTTGCCGCTGCCGTTGGCACCCAGGATAACCAGGGATTCCCCGGAGCGCACGGTCAGATCGACATTTTCCAGGGCCGTCTGTTTATTGTCATAGGCAAAGGAGACATTACGGACTTCGAAAACAGGGGGGCTGGTCAAGGCTCATTCTCCAGATAAGGGTTCCGGGCTTATCGTCCCAGATAGATGATCGACACGGTAATCCCGGCAAACAAGGCGGCCCAGAGCCAGTCCCGTGGCCGCATCCGGAAGGGTTTAAAGGTGACCACCGCCCCGCGGTACCCGCGGGATACCATGGCCAGATAGACCTCACTGCTCATATTCAACGACTTACTGAGCAGGTTGGCTCCGATGGCGGCCAGCATATGCCGCTCCTCAGAGCCCGACATCCGTCCGATCACCCGGCTCTTGCGGGACAGAAACATATCGTTGGCGATATGCAGGAGGAGATAGATATACCTGAATGTCATGCCGAGGATCAGGATAAAGACATCGGGCACCCTGAGAACACTCAGCGCACCAAGCACGGTATTCCACGGGGTTGTCAGGACCAGCAGCAGAACCACAGAGAGGGAGGTGGTGACCCGGAGCAACAGGAAGAGAACGCTCTGCGCCCCTGTCCTGGTGACTATCAGCCCCAGCGGCAGATGGAGAAGGGGCTGGCCGGGAATCAGAAACAGGGCCGGCAGGGCTATCATGCCGGTAAAAAGAGGGATTGTCAGCCAGACCCGCCGGATGAAAAAATCAGCCGGGATGGCCGAGCCCAGGGCAAGACACACCACCAGCAGGTAGACCGCACCGATGACCCAGGGGTTGCGGGCCATGCTTACCCCTATCAGCAGGGCCAGGGTGGCCAGGACCTTCAGACGCGGATCCAGTGACTGGAACAATCCCGGCTGCAGACTGATCGCCTCGGCAAACAATGACCGCTCCAGGGTCTGGGTAATGCCGCTGAGGGTTTTTTCCAGAAAATGGCTCTGTCTTCGCATGGGATAGTTGCAGGAGAAAAAGTGGGGCTAAATACTTTCTTTCTGCCTACCCGCCCCCCCGGTTACCAGAAGTGTCAACAGCCAGACCATAGTCCCCACCAGCACAATCCCGAGCAAGGCCGAGAGAAGATACCCCATATTCGCATTGCCGAGGGCGGGCAGATCGTAATCGGCCAGCGGCGCTCCCCAGAGTGTGGACAATCTCTCCAGACCGGCCGGAATCGATTCCAGGCCGAGTTTGGTCAGCTCTTCAACCCCCCATTCCCCCCAGGCCGTCCCCGGCGCCAGGAGGCCAAGAGGCGAGGCAACCACCAGAACAGCCACTCCGACCCACAGCCAGCGCAGTTTCCCCATGCTCACCCCGCCGTCGCCCCCTCCTTTTTCCCCCGCCGCTTCCAAAACCTGAATATTGGAGCGTTGCAGATAGAGGATAATCAGGGCGGTCATCATTCCTTCAACAACGGATGCCACCAGCATATGGGGAATCAACATGGCCGGAAGAGAAACGGACAGGGGATAGGGAGCATAGAGCGGCGTACCGTCGGCGGCGCTGAACAACAGGGGCTGGACGCCAAACTCCACCGCTGTAAAGAAGGCGCCGGCCGTCAGGCCCAGCCAGCCGCCAAGGGCCGCACCGATCAGTCGCCGCGGGGAGCTTGTCTCCGTCCCCTTCGTGATGGCCTGATAAACGGCTGAAGAGACATAGGGGATCACCACCGCCATATTGAAGCAATTGGCGCCGAGGGCCAGAATCCCCCCGTCGCCGAAGAAGAACGCCTGAATAATCAAGGCAATGGAGACAGCAATAACGGCGACCTCCGGCCCCAGGACGATGGCCGCCAGAGCAGCCCCGACCGCGTGTCCCGTGGTGCCGCCGGGCAGAGGGATATTGAACATCATGATGACGAAAGAGAATGCAGCCATCAGAGAAATCAGCGGTACACTGCGGGCGTTCATGGTCTGCCGGATCTTCCGGACACCCAAGCCCCAGAACGGCAGGACCAGCAGGAACATGATCAGACTTGTCGCCGGACTGAGATAACCGTCCGGGATATGCATGGCCGATGTAAAGAGCCAGACAAAAAGAGCCAGATAATACGTCCCCAGCCTCTTTACGGTCATTCGGGTCTCTCCTGTAAACATACCGTTCTCCTCCCTGCTGATAAGCACTTTCCGACACCGGAAAACTGAAGCGTCCGATCCCACGATTGTATAAAACGTGTTCAGGTTATGCCATTTCCAGAACTCTGTCAACAGGATTTTGTGTTATGAATATTTTTTCCGTATTATTTGGTGCGAGAGGCCATTGTTTGCAGATATCCTGCCCAGGGAGATGCAGGATACGTAAAGGCGGGATCAGACCCGGCCTGACGCAGCAGGCCTTTTACGATTCTTGATCTCTTTTGGTGCAGTCGGGGCATTTCACGGACAGGATGCGTGGCTCCGAATGCATCGCCGCATCCAGTGAAATCCAATTGTCATCACTGCCCTCAATTTTATGGCAGCTCTTGCAGACAGGCAAGGCCCCCTGAAGAGACTCCATCTGGTCGAGCACATAGCGAAGTTCTTCCACGGATTCGGCCAGTGACATCTGAATATGGACCAGCCGTTCCGCGACCCTGACCCTGGCCCGGAGTTCATTGTCATCAAAGGGTTTGGTCATATAGTCATCGGCCCCCATGTCAAAACCATGCAGGATATCGTTTCTATTGTCACGGCCGGTGAGCAGGATGACATATATCGGTGTCTCTTTTTCCAGCTCCTTGACTCGCCTGCAGACCTCAACCCCATCCAGGCCCGGCATCTCCCAGTCAAGAATCGCAATCTGGGGGGCCTCCGGTTTCCGCAAGACCTCCCAGGCCTCTTTGCCGTCGCTGACACAGTCCACCCGATATCCCCATTTTTCCAGACTGACCTGGACCATCAGACGGGTGATGTATTCATCTTCGGCAATCAAAATTTTCATTCCATTTTCCTTTCTGACCCATGTTAACGGAAACCACCCGGACTATGCCACCCGGAGGATCCGCCATATCCGGATCTTTTCAAAATCAACAGTGTTGCGTCTCAAGAAAACATCACACCGTATTTACTGAGAAGCTGATACAGTCTGGTCCGTGAAAGTCCGGCGATCCTGCAGGCCTCGGAGATATTATTATCTGCGACAAGTTTCAATTTCTGGACATAGTTTTTCTCATGCACCTCTTTATATTCCCGCCAGGATGCCAGCATCGTATCGAGGCCTTCGACATTCTTCCTGGTCTCGAATCCGGCCCGGGCCTGCTGAACCCTGAATTTTTCGGGCAGATGAATGGCAAAGAAGGTGGGGCCAAGCAGAGCGCCGGTGAAAACCTGTTCAATGGTCTGATACAGTTCCCTGACGTTTCCCGGCCAGTCATAGGCCATTAAGGCCTCGATAAAATCAGATGCCACGCCCTTTGTCTCCAATCCATACCGATCACACAGCCTGGCTATAAAATACGTCACCAGTTCGCGTATATCCTGAAGACGCTCCTTCAGTGGCGGCAGCTCTATGGCGAAGGCCTGCAGCCTGAAGAGAAGATCCTCCCGGAAATCACCGGTGCGGACACAGTCGCCCAGATTTCTATTGGTCGCAGTCACCAACCTGAAATCACTGTATTCATGCCTGGAGGATCCAACCGGTCTGTATTCATGCTCCTGCAGGAGACGTAAAAAGGTCTTCTGTATATTTATGGGCAGTTCGCCCACCTCATCGAGAAAAAGAGTGCCCCCGTGGGCATGCCTGACAAGGCCGTCCTGCTGTTTCTCGGCGCTGGTGAAAGCCCCTTTCACATGGCCGAATAAAATACTTTCAATCAGGGTCGCCGGCAGAGCCGCACAGTCCACCACCACGAAATTCTTATCGGCCCGGGCGCTGTTTTCGTGAATGGCCTTGGCAAAGAGTTCCTTGCCCGTTCCGGTAGCGCCAGTGATAAGCACACTGACGTCGCAGGCAGCCGCCCTGGCTACCTGATCCAGGCATTTGCTCAACGACCGGCTGCTGCCGATGATCCTGTCCCTCTTTAAGGCAACAGGAATTCCCACGACCTTCTTCTTCTCCTGCCTGTACTGAAGAGCCCTGGTGAGATGAAGCGGCAGTTCCCTGAAGACATACGGCTTCTCGATATAGCTCCAGGCCCCGCTGATTATAGCCTTCTCCGCTCCGTCGGCCTCCCCTTGACCGGTGATAATGATCACCTCCGGCGTCGATTGGGCGCCTTTAAACTGTGCCAGGTATTCCAGACCGTTGCCATCCGGCAGCTGCACATCCAGAAACACCACATCAAAAGACGTACTCTTTATTTTCTGCACACCCTCCGCCAGGGTATATGCTGTCTCGGCCCTGTGTCCGGATGCCGTAACCTGATCGGCAAGCATCTTGACCAGAATCCTGTCATCATCCACTATGAGTATATCAGCCATGGGTCAACACCTTCCTGACAACCACTGACAACTGCTCTTTTTTAACCGGTTTAAGGAGAAATTCCTTGATCCCCAGCCGTTTGGCCTTGGCCCTGTCGATGTTCTCGCTGAAGCCTGTGGTCATAATCACCGGCAGATCTGGACGCAGAGCCAGCACCTCCCTCGCCAATTCGGCCCCTGTCATCTTCGGCATGGTCATATCGGTCACTACGAGATCATAGGCGTCGGGGGTCTTTCTGAATGCAGAGATGGCCTCAATACTATCGGTGAAGATGGTGACCTTATATCCGATTTTCCCCAGCATCCGCTGGAACAACTGGGCGATCTTCATCTCGTCGTCCACTACCATGATCCGCTCATTCCCTCCGGCTTCGTACTCTAACCCGGGGTGTTCCTGCTCGATACCCGCGGGAACGTTCCGGACCGGAAAATAGACATGGAAAGTGGTTCCCTGCCCCACCACGCTGCTGACGACTATCTCCCCTCCATGCTTTTTCACTATACCGTGGACTACGGCAAGTCCGAGACCTGTCCCATGATCCTTGGCCTTGGTTGTAAAAAACGGCTCAAAAACCCGGTCCTGCAGCCTGGTGTCCATGCCGCAACCGGTATCGGTAATCTCAAGATCGACATAGTTGCCCGCCCCGTTCAACAGGCCGACAAGCCCCCTCTTCTCTGAAACAACGATCTCGGCAAGGTTCACCGTTATTCTTCCATACCCGCTGCCGATTGCCTGCTTGGCGTTGGTGCAGAGATTCATCAAGACCTGATGCATCTGGCTTGCATCCGCCAGGATCGGGTGACAGTCATTTTGCAGGGAATGGTGCAATTCAATGGTCATCGGCAGGGAGGACCGAAGAAGTTTGAGGACCTCCTTGATCACGTACTGAAGGTATAATGGCTTAAACTTCTCCTGGGTATCCTGGCGGCTGAAGGTCAATATCTGTTTGACCAGATCGACAGCCCTGTCGCCTGCCAGAAGGACCTGGTCAATATCCGATCTCGCCGGATCATCACTCCCAAGACGCCCCTTCGCCATCTGGCCATATCCAATCATCACCGAAAGGATATTGTTGAAATCATGTGCAATTCCTCCAGCCAAGGTGCCGATGGCCTCCATTTTCATGGCCTGCTGGAGCTGACGTTCCAGGGATTTTTCATTAGTAACATCCCGCCCAGTATGGACAAAATTCTTTATCCTCCCGCTCTCATCAAAGATGGGCGACGAGGTGACCTCAAAGGTCCTGCCAAGCTTGCTGCTGTGCACAAGACCGGTATTTACAGGGGAATCCATGCCGGGGCACCAGGTGGGACATCCGCTGCAGGGTTCGGCATTTCCATGAAAGACCTCAAAACATTTCCTTCCCGTCAACTCGCCATACCCAAAACCGCTTATGACATGCGCCATCCTGTTGGCCCGGACAATACCCCAGTCAAGATCCAAAATGACGACGATATCCTGGATCGCATCAACGGTGTTTTCCCACTCATTCTTGGCCTGCTTGATCTGTCTGTCAATTTTCTCCTTGTCATTGGTATCGGCAAGCTCGGTAAAGGAGACAATAAGGCCGCCAAGGTTTCCGTCCTCCTCAAATTCCGGATAGACACTTATTTTCGTCCAGATAACGGGGTCCGGCCGGGTATTCCGGAAACCGACGGTCAGTCCCGAGACCGGTTGCTTCTCGGTTAGAACCCTCTGGACAGGAAACTCAGTCCAGGGCATCTGCGTTCCATCTTCCCGTACATATCGCAGGTCCAGTTCGGAAAATTTCCTTCCTGCCAGCCAGTCCGCCGAACATCCAAATAAGCGAGAGGCGGCGGCATTGCATAAACGTATGCTTGCATCGGCACGGCAGACGACGACTGCTGCGTCGATCTTTTCAATAAATAGCGCCAGCTCTTTCCCACTCGTCTTCATTGAATATAAAAATCCATTGATATCAGAAACATACTCCCCTTCTTTTTTCCCAGTCCCTGCAACACCATTTGCATTATATAGCCAAGACCGATCAATGTACAAGGACGGAGGAAAATTAATCCGCCGCTGCAGCGGGAAGATTACTCAAACAGGGGCAATCAATGATCAGGCGGGAAAATTCCAGAAAGTGCTCCACCTCCCGCCAGGGGACCAAGGGGGAAGGTGCGCACCAATGGTTGCAGAGGGTGCGGATCCGGGCAAGGCCCGTCTTCCGTCAGGTCTTACGTCCTCTTTATGCCGCACCCGGTTTCCCCGTCAATTTCCAGTCGTATCGCCCGAGCGATACAGGCCAGACTGTACGGTTTGGTGATATATTGGGAAATACCCAGCGACTTCATCCTCTCCTGGTCCTCCTTATTACAATAACCAGACGTAATAACGGCCTTTTGTCCAGGAAAATATTTCAGGATCTCGGCGAAGGTCTGACAACCGTCCATGCCCGGTTCCATGATCATGTCCAGAAGGACCAGGTCCACCGGCTCCTTTTTAATATATTCAACGGCAGTCCTCCCGCTGTCGACACTGAAGGGGGCATAGCCAAGCTGCTTCAGGATGGAACAGGCAATATTTCTCTGGCTCTCCTCATCATCGACAATCAATATTTTTTCACCCTTTCCGAAAAGCGCCTCAAGAGAGAAAGAATCCTGCACGGCCCTTCTTTTATCCAGGGATACCGGAAAGTAGAGGTCAAACCGGCTGCCTGCCCAGTTGCTGGTAAGATCGATATAACCATGGTGATCCCGTACGGTATTCCAGATGACCGTCAGCCCCAGACCGGTGCCGCTCCTGCCCATCTCCTTTTTGGAATAAAACGGTTCGAATATCCGGCTGAGACCATCGGCGGCAATGCCCGAACCGTTATCGGCAATGGAGAGCACGACATATTCTCCCGGCGGGATCTCTTCATACCCGCGGATGGGTTCGATGAGTTTTCTGCTTATCGTCCGGATGATAATATCGCCTTCATTGCCACAGGCCTCCGCCGCATTCGTCACCAGATTGATAATCGATTTGGCAATATGAATCGCCGAACAACTCAGGTTCGGAAGATCCGGTTCAAGTCCCACATGTATCGTAATGCCGGGAAAGTCATTCTCCAGTTGCCGGTATTCAATGGAATCGACATAGTTATTAACCAGCAGATTCAGGTTGTTCGGCTCCTTCTTGCATTTTGATCCCCGGGCCACGGTCAGCAGATCGGCAACCACATCGGCAGCCTGCCGGCCTGCCCTGTAAATGAGCTCGATTTCAGGACGGAATGTATCAGCCGGAGACATATTGCTCAGCAGGAGTTCCGGAAACGTCACTATGCCTGTCAGAATGTTGTTCAGGTCATGGGCGACACTGCCCGCCATAAGCCCCAGGGATTCCATGCGCTGGGCATCCGTCAGTCGCCTCTGCAGTTCCATTCTTTTTTGTTCGGCAGCCTTTCTGGTCGAGATGTCACGTATGGCCACCACCTGATTCTCCCCACCATCCTTCCTGACCCGCACCTCCACCGGTATGGTCCGCCCATCCTTTCGCCGGCCGCTACACTCGGCCGCCCCGGTGGTATCGTCCTCCTTCTCGCAGTTCACTGACCGGCACAGATCCCAGCCGGGGAGGATATCAGTGAAAGGCAGATGCAACAGCTCCGCCTCTGTATACCCAAAAATCCGGCAAAGCTGATTATTGACATGGAGCAACCGGTTATTATCAAAGATAGCAATACCTTCCCAGGTCGCCTCGGACAGCCGCCGGAGCCTCTTTTCGCTTTGCGCCAATTCCCGTTTCAGCTGTTTGTTTTCTATCCCTCTGGCTATGGTCTCAAGGACCAGTTCCGTCTTGTTGGGTTTGCAAAGGAAATCGAAAACATCATTCCGCATGGCCTGGATGGCGCTGTTCACCGTCGCATAACCGGTCTGGATGATGATGGCCGTATCCTGATGGTTCTGTTTAATATACTCGGCAACCTGGATACCATGGATATCCGGCAGGTTCAGATCAAGAAGGACGGCATGGAAGGAATCATTCTGCAGAAAGGAGAGGGCCTCCCGGCCTGATGTTGCAATCTCAACACGGTAGCTGTTGCTTTCAAGGAGAAATTTAAGGGTGGAGCAGTAATATGGTTCATCATCAACGACAAGTATCGAGTGTTGCATATGCCTTTCTTCCTGCTCTCGCCTTACGCGAAAAGCATCCTGCTCTTGATTTTTTTCGCCCCGTAACACGTAGGGTTATGGTAAACAAGCAGATAAATCACCTAGTTTTTTGTAATAACATTAAATACCGAGACAGATCTGCAGCCGGATTCCAATCCCTGGCATCCGGAGAGGAGTAAAGGACCTGTAGCGGACAGTTCCGGATAATTGGCTCTCAGCCTGGCAGGGTGAGAATAAAGACCATCCCTCCATGCTGTTTTTTGCTGCAGGTAACGCTCCCGCCAAGTTCTCCCGCCAGTTTCCTGACGATTGCGAGCCCCAATCCGGCATGCCCGTCTTTTTTTGTTGTTACACCGGCATGAAATACCTCCTCGATATGGGGAAGCAGGACACCGGGGCCATCATCCTCGACGGAGATCCTCACCCCCGGCGGCTCCCCCGCAGAGGCGGCGATCTTCTCCGCGGCCACCCGGATGGCGCCTTTTCCTTGGATCGCCTCAATGGCGTTTGTAATGAGGTTTCCGAGAATCTGGCGGATCTTTGTCCCGTTTGATCTCACCACAGGCAGACCATCCTGCAGGACCGGACAAAGATCTATACCCTGTCTATTGGCCAGAGATTGCGTGAAAAACGTCAGGACATCGGAGATTAAAACGTGCAGATCAACCGGTTCCGTCGCCGGGGCCTTAACCTGACCGGAGAGATCCCGGAGTTGATCGTTTATATCGCCGATTCTGCCGATTTCCCTGCCGATAATCTCCAGGTCAGCAACCAGTTCCCCATGATCAACCAGTTTCAGCCCCAGGACCGCAAGATAATTCTGGAGTACGGCAATCGGGTTGCTGATCTCATGGGCAATGGACCGGGCGACCTCCGCCACGGCCTCCACGCGTGTCGCAGCCAGCTCTTCGGCATGTTTCCGATAGGTCTTCTCATGCAGACAGCGCATGCCGGTATGACCGGCCAGAAGCAGGAGTGATCTCTCCCGGTCCTGCAGACTCCCAACATCGGCGGGGGCAAGCCCGATGATGATACAACCGGGTTCATGTCCGGCAATTATGACCGGCACGGCCACAAGACAGCCGGCGCCAAAGATATCCAGAAGAGATTGGTCCCCCGTCATCAGATCATTTTTCGCTGAGAAGGTCAATGAGTCAACCATACGAAGATGTTCCAGACAGCCTGCAATCATCGTGGTCTCATCGGTGTGAAACCGCAGATCTTTCGCCTTCCGATAAAGAGGATTCCCGGCCGAACCGTTTGCAGCCATCTCACCTTTTATGCCGTCGGGGAGCAGAAACAGACAGCCCTGAAGGGGACAGAGAAGAGAAAGGCTTTCTTCCACGACCTGGAACACCCTGTCCAGATTTTCGGCCTTGACCAGATTGTCCAGAAATCCGTTGATCCTTGAAAACGTCAGCACCCTGTCGGTAAGACTCCCTATCGCCTCGGGAGACATGGCGGCCTTATCATTTCCGGAAGCAGGACCTTTGCTCACCGTAATGCCCATATGACCGGCTATCTCACCGGCAAGAGCCAGGGAATTTTTGGTGCAATCCAATAAGGTTTCTTGATCGATGGCAAGAAGAGTACAGACGATATCGTCAACGGATCGTATGTCGGGCCAGGCGCAATGACTCAGGCGATCCGCACAGAGAAGAACCCTCGCAAGCGGCGATTCCTCAATTATCTGTCTGTAGCCGTGATGATGGCTGGCAATGGCAACGGCAATTTCCGGCTGCAGATGCCAACTCCCGACAAGGAGGGCCGCCGCCTCGGAATGCGTTATACCAAGACTTTCTCTTTCCCGAAATTCCAGATCGACAGACTGTTTCTCCCGAAGGATTTGCCGATATTGATCGGGGAAACTCGTCAAGAGCAGTAATTTTCCGACATCATGGAGCAGACCGGTCAGATACGCCTCGGAGAGATCAACCGCCCCGACAACCTGGGCCAGCGACTTGGCCAAAACGGCAGTCAATAAAGAATGGTACCAGAAATCAGACAGATTGATGGCCTCATCCATGTCCATGGACTTAAAGGTCTCATGGACAGCCACGGAAATTGCCAGATTCCTGGTGGTATCGACCCCCAGATAGATAACAGCCTGAACGATATTGGAGAAGGTGGCTCTGGCTCCGATAAAGGCCGAGTTGACAAGCTGCAGGACCCTGGTGCTGACCGAGACATCCCGAGCTACTATTGTTCCAAGTTCCTGGATGTTTACATCCGTCCTGTTGCATGCATCAATGAGATCCACCAGGGTCGGCGGCAGGGTCGGCAGGGTAGTGATATCCAGGATATTGACGGGAAGGCCGGTGGGTGGGTGCATTACACGCTGTCCTGTTTCTGGAGGCCTGTATCTCAAAAAAAAGGCCATAAATAACATTCCGGATTTAATGGAATAATATGCAAAAAAATTTCACCGCAAACTTTCCAATATCAGAGATACGGAAAACATTCAAGTGAATTTTAGAACTCATATCAAACCGTTGTGGCACTCAACAACGATCATCGACGGAAAATCTCTACTGATTCATTGTAGTATATCCTCTTACACGGGACTGCTGTAAAGCACATTTTCAAGAGGCGCGCTCCCCTTCAAGGCCTGCCAATGGAAATCTTGCAGGCTTTGTCTCAGTTTCAAATCATAGGGAGAGAGTTGATGGGAGGATGATGTCTGGAATTATCAGGGGAGCGAGTGGTATAATGGAAAAGGAGTTCGATTTTAAATTCCATGGGATGTATCGTAATCATTAGATGCTAATCAAATGCCGTCTTCGGAAGGCAGCTGTTTTTGGCTGAACGGTCTCATTAAAGCAATGAAGAAAAATCTCCGCAAGCTCCTTCCTGGTGAAAACACCCGGATAATTGTCATCGCCGCTTTCATCGGCCTGATGGCAGGTATTTTGAATATTATCTTCCGGTCTACAGTACACCTGGTCCACAAGGTCATCTTTGACGGGGGCTCCGGCCTCCTCGGTATCGGAAAAGGCGGATGGCATCTGATCCTGCTCCCGTTGATCCCGATAACCGGCATGATCCTGATAATCCCGCTATCCCTTCTCTTTCCGGGAGAGATAAACGGCTATGGCTTCACCAAATTCCTGCGCAAGGTTAACCTGGAAGACGGCTTCATTACGGCGAGAAGCATTGTCCTGAAGATAATCTCAACAGCCCTGACAATCGGGACCGGCAATTCAGCAGGGGTTGAAGGCCCTATCGCTCAGATCGGCGGGGCAATGGGGTCTCAGGTCGGCAAATTTTTCCGGGTCTCCGGCTACCAGATGAAGGTTTATATTGCCGCCGGTTGCGCGGGCGGTATTGCAGGAATTTTCAACGCCCCAATCGCCGGGATCTTTTTTGCCTCGGAAATCGTTCTGCTCGGCACATATGAAATCGCCTCTTTCGCTCCCTTGGTGGTCGCCTCTGCTCTTTCAACCGTGCTGACGAGGGCCTATTTCGGTAGAGATCCGGCATTTATCATCCCCAGTTATATGATGGTGAATCCCTTAGTGGAGGTTCCTCTTTATGTTCTGATGGCCATCATCATCGGCATCCTGGCAGTGGTGAATACCCATATTTTCTATTATATCCGCGATACATACGCCGAATTGAAAATCCATCCCCAGTTGAAACCAATCACCGGGGCGTTCATTATCGGATGTGCAGGTATCACATTCCCGCAGATTCTCGGCGATAGATATGATTTCATTCAGGATATCCTTCATGGCCACATGCTCCCTTTGGGAGTCCTGTTTGCTCTTATTTTTTTAAAAATCGTGGCCACGGCGATCACCCTCGGGTCCGGCGGATCGGGTGGCGTTTTTGCACCTGCCCTTTTTATCGGGGCCATGATCGGTGCAACCTTTGGCTACATCGTCCATCTCTTTTTCCCAACCATGACGGCTGGTCCAGGCGCATATGCGACGGTAGGCATCGGCGCCTTCCTGGCCGCATCCACCCACGCGCCAATGACCGCGATCTTCCTTCTCTTTGAGATGACGGGGAGTTACCAGATTATAGTGCCGATAATGCTCACCTCCATCATCGGCACTATGGTTGCTAAGAAATTTCTCGTAGATTCGATAGATACGGTCGATTTCACACGGGAAGGCATCAATATTCATGAGGGGAGGGAGACGGCGATCATGAAATCACTTCGCGTCGGCGCCGTATTCACTGAAGATGTAGAATTCATCAGCGAGCGGGCGAATGTCAATCATCTTCTGGAACTCTTTCGGATGACCAAGGGCGGGTTTTATTTTCCGGTCGTTGACGATTCCGGCCAGATGACAGGTATCGTTTCAATGCAAGATGTCAAAAATCTGCTCTACAGGGGTGAACAAGACAGGGTCTGCTATCTGGTTGGGGCTATCTGCAGCAGGGATGTGATTATGCTCACCCCAGACGACACCCTGTTTACCGCAATGCAACTTTTTGATCTGAAAGGGATCGAGGAGATCCCCGTGGTCGAGGACAGA
>JAJYAX010000001.1:15165-20091 GCA_021779275.1 Deltaproteobacteria bacterium
CTGGAACACAAATGGGTTGTCGGCATGCTGAAACGGAGGGATGTCATCGCAGCCTATAATCATGAAGCCTTAAAGAGAGGTATCGACCAACAGGCCGAATCCTTTAGAATCACCTGCGGGAAATAAGAATTGATACCAGAAAGGTGGACCCTGAACCCTATCCGGCCTATGGGCTTCCTGCTTCTCGGAGTTTTAACAGGTATAATTGCAGGACTGGCCATCAGCCCTGAAGCCTTCACCGTTGCCCCGGCATGGCGGGATGGTGGGAGGGGCAACGTCGCGGCCATGACGGCTATCGTCATGATCTTCGAAATGACCCTGCATAACCGTGGTCCTCAGTTGCGGCGTGCGGACCCTGCTGTCGCAGGAAAGCATCTACCCCCCGCCCTACGATCCTTTTTCCTGAATGCATTAATAAAAAAAACCTGGCCAAATGTATTGACCAGGTTTTGATAGAGCAGGAAAAACAAGGAGGTTTATTTCCGGTACTGATCCGCCTTGTCGGCAAGTTTGGTGCGAAGGTCAATCATTCCTTTTTCGAGCGCAGCAAGCTGTTCTCTGGTGGTTTGCGGATTTCTCTGTGCTTCCTGATACTCGAAGCGCTTATCATTCAACTCCTTACGCAGTTGAACGGTATCAGAGAGGAATTTCTGTTGCTTTTCGCTAGTCCAGCCGTTTTGACCAAACCCGGCTGCGCCGGGACAACCATACCCACCGTCATAGCCCCCGGCGCCACCCATCATACCCGGTCCCATCATTCCATAGCCGCTACCACCCATCATACCGTTGCCGCCACCCATCATGCCGTAACCGCCGCCATGTGCATAAACAAAGCCGGCAGAAGCAAGTCCAACAGCCAGAACAGTCGCGATAAGTATCTTTTTCATTGTGATCTCCTTTTTACTTTTTTTGGCTTCCAGTATTCTCTTACTCGAGTGTTCGCCAATTTTAGACCTTGAACCCAGTTACCTTCGAACAAGGCCCACATTTTCACTTCATCCTCTCTATAGCATGGACCGTGCCAGTAGGTATTTTTAATATATTTAGACCACAACATACTGAATTTATTATAGTATAATATTCAGACAAGTTTACCGCATGACAACCATCTCCACGGACTGCCCAATTATTGGACAGGGAACCGATCCCGGAGGCCTGCAAACCGCCTGGTTTCTTTACAGGACAGCGGACAGCCGGCACGAATTCGGTGTGGTGGAAAAGGGAAACACGAGAAAGGAAGAAAGGCTGTCTGGAATCCAACAGCACGGTGCGGGTAAAACGGCGGCCAATCAGCGATGTAAAAAGGCCGCGTCGGCTTGGTTCAAGATTGAGGGCAGTTACTACAACCCGTATTCCTTGATTTTATTTAAAAGCGTCTGCCGGGAGACCCCAAGCTTTTTGGCCGTCAGGCTCTTATTGTTTCCCATCGTATTGAGGGTTGATTTGATAACTTCCCGTTCCATGTCGCGTAACGTGAATCCGTCATCGACCTGCGGCCTCTTCATGCCCTGAACTTCCTTGGCCAACAGGTGCGGCGGCAGGTCTTGCGGTGTGATCTGCTCACCGAGACAGAGGATGACCGCCCGTTCCAGGGTGTTTTCCAGCTCCCGGATATTGCCCGGCCAGCCATACTGCATAAGAAGGTTCAAGGCCTCCGGGTGGATCCCTTTAATATCTTTTCTGTTCTTTTCAGTAAAGCGCCGCAGAAAATGATTCGCCAGCTCAGGGATATCAAGAGCCCTCTCCCGCAGAGCCGGGAGATGAACAGGGACAACGGACAGCCGGAAAAAGAGGTCCTGGCGGAATTTTTCCTCTTCTATCATGGTCAGAAGATTTTTATGGGTTGCCGCCAGCAGGCGCACATCCACCTTAATGGTTTCAACGCCACCCAGCCGTTCAAACTCACCTTCCTGCAGGACCCTGAGGATCTTGGCCTGTGTCGGCGGACTCATATCCCCGATCTCATCGAGAAACAGGGTCCCTTTATGGGCCGACTCGAATCTGCCCTTCCGCCTGCCCGCCGCCCCAGTAAAGGCCCCGGCCTCATGACCGAACAGCTCGCTTTCAAGGAGGTTTTCGTTGAGCGCAGCGCAGTTGAGTTTAATGAACGGGAACGCCCGGCGCGGACTGTTGTGGTGCAAGGCGTTGGCGACAAGCTCTTTTCCGGTGCCCGACTCGCCGGTGATCAGGACCGTCGCATCCGTGGGGGCAACCATGGACAGTGTTGCAAACATCTCCTGCATGGCTGCACTCTTGCCTATGATGTTGTCAAAGGAAAAACGTTCACCGAGTCTATTTTTGAGGGTTTTATTCTCCTCACTGAGAACCCGGAAGCTCAAGGCCCGCTCAATGATCAGTTTCAGTTCCTCGATATCCACCGGTTTTACGATATAATCGAAAGCCCCCTTTTTCATGGCCTCGACGGCGCTTTCAACCGAAGAGAAGGCGGTAAGAACAATAACGGGAAGGGTATACCCGGCCTGCAGCAGAACCGAGAGGGTGGCAAGTCCATCCATTCTGGCCATCTTCATGTCCAGCAGAATCAGGTCCGCCTCATGACGCCTCAGAAAGGGCAAGACCTCGTCACCGTCCGCCACCACCTCGACATGGTACCCCACGCTCCCCAGATTCACCTTGAGCATTGTCCGATGGGCGATATCATCATCGACAAGGAGAATCGTCCCCGGCGCTTTTTCCATCATGCGCCCCCTTGCTTTTTCGGGAGAACAACCGTCACCGCCGTCCTCTCTCCCGGAGTAGTCTCGACCTCGAAGAAACCTCCGTGCTGCTCGACGATCTGATGGCTGACCGCCAGCCCAAGCCCGGTGCCTGTCTTGCCAGTTGTAAAAAACGGATCAAACATTTTTTCCTTCTCCTGTTCGGTCATGCCGCTGCCGGTATCGGCTACGGCGATTCTGACATGAGCCTCGTCCTCCGATCCCTTCAGGGCAACCTCGCCTCCGGCGGGGGTCGCGTGGATACTGTTTTTCAAGAGATTCATTAAAACCTGAAGAAGCAGGTCCGGGTCCGCCTCAAAGGTTATGCCGGCAGTGCATTGCCAGTGAAAATGCAACGCATGACCCGCGAAATCCCCTTCCATCAAGGCAACGATCCTGGTTATCAACTCATCCAGAAAAACCTGTGCGAACTGCGGCTCTCGGGGCCGTGCGAATTGGAGGAGGCCGGAAATATTACGATTGAGGCGATCCACCTCGCTCACCATGAGGTCCGCATAGCTCCTGCTCTCATCGCCTGCAGCGGCCTGGTTGCCGAAATATTGAGCAAATCCCCGCAAGGTCCCCAGAGGGTTTCGAATCTCATGAGCAATGCCGGCGGCCATTTTCCCCAGGGCCGCCATCCGGCGTGAGCGTTCGAGCTGGTGTTCCATATCTCTGATCACGCTCATATCCCGAATGATCAGGACCGTCCCGATCACCTCCCCGGTATTGCTGATGAGCGATGATCCGCCAATTTTCACCGGTACATTTCTGCCATCTCCCGTAGAGCATTCGGCGGAATGCTCAAGAACCGCATTGCAAAGAGCAGAACAATCGAGAGAACAGCCCGGAAATGCCCCCTGTATTTTCTCCCCTTTGGCATTTTCCAGCGAACGTCCTAAGATCTCTTCCATTTTTCTGTTGTACGAAACAATCTTCTCTTCGACGTCAAGCGTGATTATCCCAACCGGGATACTCTCGATCACGTTGTCCGTATACAATTTCATATTCGCAAGGGTCGACTGCGCCACACGCATGCCCTGATACAGAAAGAGAAAGTAGAGGCCGGCGCCGCCCACCAGAAAAAGTATCGCCCCCATGAACATGGCATGGTGCACATCTTGCCTTCGCGCATGGTCATATTCTTTCGTCAACAGACCAATCGAGATAATCCCTTCAGTCAAATTCTGTCCTCTATCGCCCAATTGACTCTGTTGCCACCCCATCCTCATCCGCATGCGAGATCCTGCCGCATGTGTTTGAAATCGTTTGGAGAGAACAAAAGTACCGGTTGTTTTTTCAAAATGGGCAATGGGCGTATCAGAGTTCAGAATACGCTCCATTTCCTTTTGTGAAAGCTTTACCTTGGGAGCGTCGCCGGTTTGATTCAGGATATCCCCGTCTCTTTTCATGATCCGGATGAAAGCTATATCCTTCTCGTGACTGCTCTCGGTAATCAGCGTTTGGAGAGGATCGCCTTCGCCCATAAAATGCATCATTGAGGTTCTCATCCCAGCCTCTACGGCCATGATGATTGTTTCACCCTTTTGCATGAGGAAGCTCTCCATTCGATCTTGCGCGCGGTTTATGTTCTGGAAGATGGAGAAGACGAGAAGAATTGCGAGAAAAAGTGTTGCCAGAATCAGGGCCAAAGCTGTCCTTGATGCCTTGAACGGCAATCGTGAGGAAAAGATATCGTGTCTGGGCGCAGGTGTTAAAAGGCTCATAAAGTACTCGCGTTACCTTGGGCGCTTCATCGAAAACTATTCCGTACAACAGAACACGTACCGGATAGGCATTGAGTAATCTGACAGGCTCTGACGGCAAAGACCTCAATGTTTCATGAAAAATTCATAAACTCATAGCCACCTACCCCGCAAGGGGCACTGAAAAGAGTCCCGTTGCGGGGTAGGGTCGATGAGTTTATTTCAGATTATGCTTGATCCTTTCGAATTCTTCTATGTTTATTTCTCCTCCAGCATAACGCCTTGCGGCAATAGAATGCGCGGATTCTTCTTCTGATCTGGAAGGTGGCTTCGAAAACTGACGGATGAACACGATCACCCCTAAGATGATCACCCCCCAGAACAGGAGCATAAATACCATACCAAAACCCATTCCATATCCACTGTACATTGGCATATTTCCCTCCATAATATTTAATTGCAGTCCAGTCCAACAACTAGACAATTCTGCATCATTATCTATG
>JAJYAX010000174.1 GCA_021779275.1 Deltaproteobacteria bacterium
GTTTCTTATCCACCTCGTCGGCGACAGGTCGGAAACATCCTGATCTCCTTAAATGAGGCAAGACCACCGGACTTTTTGCTTATGCGATACGTGTAATAAGATTAATTTTTGCCTTCAACACGTTCTATGGTCTTGATGCTCTCAAGAGCATCATTTTTAAATACCTGATTGATGTCTTTTTTTTCAGCGGCCATCTTGAACATCTGTTTGGCAAGCTTTGTCTTGCCGGAATAAAAATAATACTTCCCGAGGTAATAAGTTGAATCTCCATCCTTTTTTTGGTTAGCCTTTACATTTCCAAGATCATAATATGCTTGTGCATATTCAGGCATCTCACCTATAATAATTTTTAAGAGCTTTTCCGCCTCCGACCAATTATTCAAATTCAGCTGCACCCTGGCCAGATTGAATGCCGCATACAGATCTCCGGGATTTTCCCGGTATGCCCTGGTTAAGGTTTTCAATGCATTTTCCGTTTTTCCCGCCGCAAATTCGATTACTCCCTTATCATCCAAAAGAATTTTTTTATCAGGATAGGCCTTAATGACCTCATCTATCTCCTTCAGACTGTTATCAAAGTTATTTTCTTCCCGATCCAGCTGAGAAAGACCGTATGTAGCCATAAGGGTATCGAGTTGTGAAGCATGCGGGTCTGCACTTTTATCCGCCAAAAAAGACCTGAAGAGGGTGGCATCGTCAGCAAGCGACATGATCCTGTATTTGAACCTGAGAAAGGCAAAGTCGTCGCCGTTTTTCAGCTTGGACAGCTCATCTTTGTCCTTGACCAGCAACGAATCCACATAATCAAGCCTTGCCTCAGGATCAGGGTGAGTAAGAAGATACTGCGGCAGCTTACTGCTCCTGTACCGGGTAATTCTCCTCATGGTCTGGAGCATCTTTTCCATGGCCTCAGGATTTCTTCCCATCTTTTTCATCCAGCCATACGACAGGAGATCCGCCTCATTTTCATTCAATCTGCTGAAATGCAGGCTCAGGCTCTGATTGGCCGCCATGGAACCGGAAAGCAAGGCCTGCGTTGCCACCCCGCCTCCCATGGCCATGGAGGCAAGCGCCAGGACAAGTGTTCCAATCCCCACAGTTTGTCCTTGTTCAATACTTGAGGCAATATGCCTCTTGACGGTGTGACCAATCTCATGGGCCATAACGGCAACCAATTCATTTTCAGAATTCATTGCCTCAATGAGGCCCGCATAGAAGAAAATATTTCCTGAAAATGCGGAAAATGCATTGAATTCCTTATCATTAATGACAGAAAAGCGAAATTCGAAATATTGTGGACCGGCCACGGCCAATACCTGCTGGCCGAGGGAATTTATATATTGATAAATATCCGGATCATTGAAAAGAGGAAAGGTGGAGCGAACCGCAAACTGCAATTTCTCCCCGACCTCACGTTCTTCACCGATGGAAAACCCATAGACGGAGGTCAGGCAATTCATACTGACCATTGTGCATGCCACAACAAAAACACACAGTTTTTTTAATTGATTTTTCATAGTTGTCGTATCCAGATGAGTAATTGTCTCATTCCTTCTTTGCTACTGACAAGAGGTGTATAACCAAGGTCGACTTTTGCCCGTTCAATTGAAAAATAATGGGATTTTGCCAGCTGCTCAGCCAGGAAGCGTGTCATGCGCGGCTCTTTTTCAGGCGCACCTATCCTGTGAAGGGTTTCAAGGAGCCCACCAATGCCGTATGCCGCCCAAAAGGGAATCTTTCTTTTCAATATCGGTACTTCCGCCTTTGCAAAGAGTTCATTTATCCATCCCCAGAGATTTACCGGCTCTCCCTGGCTGATAAAATAGGCCTTACCGGCAGCCGTGGCTGTTCCCGCCAGATTGTCGGCCGCCAGCAGATGGGCATGGGCGACGTTATCCACATAGGCAATATCGACGAGGTTTTCTCCCCTTCCCACAATTTTCAACCGCCGCCTCCGGCCTCGTTCCAGAAGACGGGGGACCAGATGCGGATCCCCGGGCCCCCAGACCAGATGAGGCCGTAGAGCACAGGTGGAACAGGTGTTCCCGTTGGCCTTCAGGACCATCTTTTCCGCCAGCGCCTTAGTATGGGCATAATGGCAGAGAAAGGTGCCCGGATAGGGTAACGTCTCATCGCCATTACAGATATCCTGTTTGTTGAACACGACGGAAGGCGTTGAGGTATAGATGAGCCGTGGTATCGAATTTTTTTCGCAGGCGTAAAGAACACTTTCAGTTCCCTGGACATTGACAGAAAAATAATCGGACCAATTCCCCCATATTCCTGTGAGGGATGCAACATGAAAAAGGGTGTCAACCCCTTGGCTGCACTCGGTCAAGAAACTGCGCTCACGGATATCGCCACGAATACAAACAGCCCCCAGTTTTTCTACCTCGGGGTAATGGCTACGCCCGACGACCCAGCAGTCAATTCCTCGGGCCCGCAGGGCCTTGACAATGGCCATGCCGATAAATCCACCACCACCGGTGACAAGAACTTTTTTCATCGCCTCTGCAGCTCCATCTCCGCCCATGCCCCCAGCTTCTCTCTGAATATTTTCGCATTATGGCGGATATCAACGGGAAAGTCATGATGAAAAAGAAAATGCCGGACATCTCGCGTCAGGATACTCTCTGCTGCAAGATTCTGAATTTCTTCCAGAAGTTCAGAATCGATGCGTTTGACATTCTTCTTTTTTTCCATGATCAGAACAGGTTCTTGAAAACCGGGATGATTGCTGTCCGGAACTCCTACCAGGGCGGTGCGAAAGACGTCGGGATGCTCATTGATTATCGCCTCGCAGGGAATGGTGAAAAGCGTCCCCTGCCTGCTTCTGACCCGGTGGGCCCGCCGGCCGCAAAACCATAATCGCCCCTGGGCGTCAAGATACCCGGTATCCCCCAGGCGGTGCCAAAAGGTTTCCCCGTCTCTGATCTTGGCAAGATGCGTCTCTTGAGCATTGTTTTCATAGGATCTGGTTACGACCCCGCCACAGACAATAATTTCACCGATCTCCCCGGCAGGAAGGATAAGAGCGTCATCCAGGGACTCTGTCACCGCATCCGATAGACGAATAATCTTTATCCGGATGCCAGGCAGAGGCCTGCCGACACAGGTTCCTTTTCCGGTTCTGGTCAAGGCCCAGGTCGAGTCGAGGATCTCTTGACCTTCCATGGAGACGATGGGGAGACTCTCCGTGGCTCCGTAGGGTGTGTGGATCTTTGCCCCGGCGGGCAATATGGACATCATCCGGTCGATGAGTTCTCCGGATACCGGGGCGCCGGCCATCAAGACCTGCCGCAGGCTGGATATGGTTTTCTTGTTTTCCAGGCAATACCTGCTGACAACATTCCAGATGGCCGGAGAGCCGAAGGAATACGTGACCTTATAGCGATCAATTGACTGAAGGAACTTTGCAGGATCCACTTTGGCGGGTTTCGCCGGATCCATGTCCGGGATAACCGAGCAAGCCCCCAGCGCCGTCGAGAATAATGCAAACAAGGGGAAAGCAGGCTGGTCGACATCCGTTGGCGAGATCCGATAATAATCCCTGATCAGTTCCAGCTGGGTTGCAAATATCGAGTGTTCATATCGGACGCCTTTGGGCGGTCCGGTGGAACCGGTGGTGAAGATTATGGCCGCCAGGTCATTGGCTGCGGGTTGATAAACGGGGTGGTTTCTCTTAATTGCGTGAGACTCTTTTCGGATATCAGGCCCGAATAGGCCACATGAAAAACCGCAACAGAATGTGTGCTTAACCGTTGAGAACGGTTTGGGAAAGAGCCTGCGGAACAGGTGGGCCTTTGGTATGCCTATGAATATCTCCGGCCTGACTCCGGCAATGCACCGCAGGAGATTCCGATAGCCCATGCCGGGGTCAATAAGGATGACCGGCGCGCCGATCTTGAACAGGGCAAAGGTCAGGCAGATAAAATCGGCGGAAGGGGTGACCATCAACATGACCCGGCTCCCGGCCTGGACTCCCCTTTCAGACAGATAGACAGCCAGTCCATCGGAATACTGCTGCAGGTCGGCAAAGCTCAAGGTTCGTCCCGTCTTGGCCTCAATGAGTCCGGCCCTGTCTCCGTATTTCCGGGCAGCCTCGACGAGTGTTTCGGCAATATTGTCGGTCACGGTTCTCTCCGGCTCTCTTTAGATCCGGTTCCTCTTTGGAAAAATCTCCGAAGAATGGGCGCGATTTCGTCCATGCAATCTTCCAGAACATAATGACCGCCATTTTCATAATAATGGTTTTCGGCCGCTGGGAACCGTTGGCGCCATTCCTCGAAAAAATACCTATTAAAGCAGAAATCCTTTCCGCCCCACAGGATCAACATTGGATGACTTCCTTTCGACAGCCTGGCCAGATTCATCTCGACCTGAACCAGGGTCTCATAGGATGGATGGTCGGGAGAGAGGGGGATGTCACGCACAAATCCATGGATTGCGACTCTGTTGCGCCAGGAGTCGTAGGGTGCGATATAGGCCTTGGCGATCTCCTTCTTCAGTGGTCTGGTGACAGCCATGGAGAGGGCGGGTCGGGCGAAACCGTTGCAGCCGCGAACCAGCAAGGCACCGAACACGGGCCAGCCACAGATCCGGATGCGCAACGGAATCCTCGCCGACCTGAAGGCCGCGGTATTCAGAATCACTATCTTTTCGATCCGCTCCGGATGGTTCCCGGCATACCCCATGCCTATTGCTCCCCCCCAGTCATGAACTATCAGAGAACATTTTTTGATCTGCAGCTGGTTGAGGGCTGTTGTCAGATTGTCGATATGATTCCGGAGCCGATACGGATAA
>JAJYAX010000175.1 GCA_021779275.1 Deltaproteobacteria bacterium
GATGCGGCCGGCGGCATGGTTCAGGGCCTCGTAGAAGGAGTGGGTGGCGATACCCACGGAGGCGCAGCCCAGCTCGAACTTGCCGATATTGATGGTATTGAGCGACGAGTTCCAGGCCAGCTTCCCGCGTGACAGGATATCGGTCTCTGTGATGGGATAGTCATGCAGCGCGAATTCCGCCACATAGGCCTGGCGGACCCCGGAGGTATCGATCTTCTTGACGCACTCGTAGGCGGGATGATCGGTTCCGACCACAAAAAAGACATAGTCGCCGCTGCCTTCCATCCGGCCGAAGGTTGAGACCAGCGCCGCGCAGTTGCCGTTGCCGATATAATATTTGGAGCCCCGGGCCAGGAAGCTGCCGTCCGCCTGCGGCGCCAGGGTCATCTCGGTGGAATAGAGATCGGCCCCATGGGTCCGCTCGGAGAGGCCGAAGGCGAAGATCCCGCCCGCGCGCAAGAGGGCGGCGGTCCGCCTCTTGGCCTCCTCGTTGCCGCCCATCCAGATCGGGCCGAGGCCTAAAATCGTTACCTGCCAGGCATACCAGTAACAGAGGCCGTAAAAGGCCAGCACCTCGTTGAATTCGCAGAGCCGCCACATATCCCAGCGGGTCCCGCCGTCCCCGTAGGCGGCAGGGGTCAAAAGGCTGGCGAAGACCTGCTCTTCTTTGATAAAGTCGAGAAAATCCTGGTACCAGACCTTGGACTGATCGTCCTCCTTGATCTTCTTTAAGCCCTTTTTCTCAAAAAAGGCGATGGTCTTCTCCACCAGCTCGCGGGAACGGCTGTCGGCATGCTCGCGCTGATATTTTTGGGGATTGAACAAGAACATGATGATCTCCCTGAGTTTTATTTTACCTTGGTCCTGACCTTGTCCCAGCGTTTAATCTGCCAGGTGGTATGGGCGGAGGCGACTGTGTTCCCGGCCGTGTCGGCAATATGGGTCTCCATCACAATGGTGCAGGCCTCTTGGGTTGCAAGAGGCCCCAGCACCTTTTCCTGCAAGGCGGATTGGCTGAGGGTGGTCTCGGCCGTGATGTCCTGCTTGGCCTGGTAGACATACTCAACCTCCAGATTCGACATGATCAGGCGGTAGCGGGCGGGGTCCAGGCGGGAGAGCAGCAGCAGGCCTGCGGAAAATTCCGCCACCGTGGCAATGGCGCAGGCATGAATCCCCCGGATATGGTTATGGTTGGACCTCCGGTAGGATGCGCATGTCCTGACCCGGTCTTCGGCAAGCTCGACAATATGGAAGCCATGCGGCCGGTTGAAGGGGATGATCCGGCCCATCATGAAGTTTAGGACCTTCAGCCAGCCTTTGGATCGCCTGGACCTGACGATCAGTTTCGGCAGCAGATCAAAGCCGTTCATGCGATTGCCCGCCCGGCTGCAAAGCCGCTGTGACAGGCCTCGAAGGCCGTGGCCGGATGGTCGGCATCGCCTGCGACCTGACAGTGGATGCACAGTTCGGCAGCCGCCTTCCGCAGTGGATTATACGGCCGGGTGCCGGCGGCCAGCACCACGGTATCGGCTGCCAGTTCCTCAATCTTTCCCGCCGTCTCGATCCTGACCGCGCCGGCGGTGATCTCCAGGACCTTGGCGGTAAGCCTGGCGGCTATCCCGGACCGCTCCACATCCTGGAGCATCCCCCAGCGGGTCGATTTGCCGAAGTTGCCGCCCAGCCTGTCGATCATCTCGACCAGCGTCACTTTTTTGCTCCCGACTGTGGCCAGGCGATAGAGCTCTTCCGCTGTCTCGGCGCCGTTGACAAGAAGGAACTTCAGCTCCTCGCCGGACAAGGTCCCCTGTTCGGCCAGGAACAGGGAGGTCTCGACCCCGACCGAGCCGCCGCCGATAACCACCACCTTCTCGCCGGCTAAGCGCTTGCCCGACAGGATATCCCAGGCCTGGACCACATGCTCCGATTGGACACCGGGAATCGGCGGGGTGACCGGCTCTCCACCGGTGGCGAGAATCAGGATATCTGGCCGTTCCGCCGCAAGCAGGGTGCTGTCCACCTCGGAGTTCAGAACCACCTTCACCCCGCTCACCTGCAGCTGCCGGCCGAGGTCGCGGGCGAGAACCCGGAATTCCCCCCGGCCCGGCGGGGCGCCGGCCAGGTGCAGTTGGCCGCCCAACTGCATCCCTCGCTCATGCAGGGTGACGTGGTGGCCCTGTCCGGCCGCAGCTATGGCGCTGCTCATACCTGCCGGACCGCCGCCGACCACCATGACCTTTCTGGCTTGACTGCTGTGTTTAACCCGGCTTTCGGCCTCATGACCCGCCCGGGGATTGCACAGACATTCCACCGGCTTCATCTTGAACAGGTTGTCGAAACAGCCCTGGCCGCAGGCCACACAGTGGACGATGGTGTCCTCCTGCCCGGCATGGGCCTTTTCCGGGAATTGCGGATCGGCAATCAGGGCCCGGCCGATAGCCACCATGTCGCAGTATCCTTCAGAAAGGAGACGGCGCGCCGTCGCCGGATCGTTGATCCGGTGGCTGGCGATGACCGGCACCGAAACCAGCTGCCTGATCGCCCTGGCCATATAGGCAAAGACGCCGCGCGGCACCTTGGTGACGATCTGCGGGATCTGGGCCTCGTGCCAGCCGACGTTGATGCACAGGGCGTCGACACCGGCCGCGACCAGGGCCACGGCAAAGGTCTGCAGGTCTTGGCGGCCTATGCCGCCCGGCATGAAATCATTGCCGTTCAGGCGCACCAGAAGCGGAAATCCGGCGCCCAGCCGTTTTCTGACGGCGCCGATGACTTCCAGGCCGAAACGCATCCTGCCCTCAAGCGAGCCGCCGTACCGGTCCTGTCGTTTGTTGGTCAAAGGGGAAAGGAATTCGCTGATCAGGTAGCCGGTACCGGCCAGGATCTCGACCATATCAAAGCCCGCCGCCTGCACCCGTCCGGCGGCGTCGGCAAAACGGTCGATCACGGCCGCGATATCCTCCGGCCCCATCTCCCGTGGCGTTTCTTTGGTCATCCGGCAGGGGACCGCCGACGGCGCCATCGGTTTTTTGCCGCCCAGCAGAAACGAGGAATTATACCGGCCGGCATGATTCAGCTGGACGGCGGACCCGGCGCCGCCGGTCCGGATGGCATCGGCCAAGGCCTTTAGGCCCGGGATGAATGCGTCATCGTGGGCGCCGATATTGCCGACATTGCCTGCGAGCTCATCGACGGTTGCATAGCCGACACTGATCAGCCCGACGCCGCCTTGGGCGCGCTCCCGGTAAAAGTCGATCAGCTGGTCGGTGACCATGAAATTCCGGCACATATTCATATGCATGGCCGGCATGAATATCCGGTTTTTGAGAGGTAGGGAACCGATGGAAATCGGTTCGAAGAGCGGGTCAATCATAGTTTCCTCCTCAGTTGCCGGCGGCATCCTGAAATTGGGGGGCCACCGCGTCAAAGAGACCGATGGCGACGAGCGCCGCCCGAAGCCGGTCCGGGTTCTCCAGGAAATCCTTCATAAAGACGATCTCGGAGGCCTTGAGATAGATAAGAAAAGTTTCGTTCATGTTCTTGTCGAACAAGCCCTCGATGATCCGGGCTATATTCTCGTCATCCGCATACGGGTGGAGTTGAACGACCCGTTCCAGCATTTTGGTGATGTAAAAGAGAATGGTCGCGTCGACGCTTTCGATCCTCTCCCGGTGCCCCGGCATGACCCGCCGCCGCCGGAGCGTCGCCAGTTTGACCAGGGTATCGCAATAGACATCATAGTTGCGGAATCTCTCCCCCGTCTGCAGGTCGATATCCAAGAGCGGCGACTGGAAGATCCCCCGCAGCAGGACATCGCCGGAGACGGCCCAGTCATTGGAGGTGAGGACCATATCACTCTGGGAGTGGCCGGGGCAGCTGAGAAAGCCGATCTCCAGATGGCCGGGCAGATCGTCTTCGATGATCCTAAATCTCTTCGGAGGGGGCGGAAAAATCAGGCCGCTCTCAAAGATCCGGCGCAGCTCGGCGAGATAGTCGCGGCCAAAACCGATTCCCCGCAGGAAGAGGTTCATCTCCTCCATCCGGGTATCATACCGATTGATCTTCAACGCATCCCGGTAGGGCAGATAAATCGTCGCCTCCGTTTCTTCTTCGAGCCAGGAGGCAAGTCCATAGTGATCGATATGACAATGGGTGATGATTACATGCCGCAGGCTTTTGAGATCGATATTTTCCCGCAGATACGTACGGGCGTGGTCCGTCGGCGGCCCGGTATCAAAAAGAACGAGTTCGCCTCTGGCCTCCATCGTGTAGCAATGGACGGGACCGACCATATACGGAGTTTCTATGGTATGCTGCAGAATTGTCATAGAAGTCCAACGTCAGGGATACCGGATTCCGGCGGTTGCAAAGGAAACTCCTCAGCCGCCGATCCCGAGCAGGGGAACGGCAACCGAGGAGTTTCGTCGCGGATCAGAACAGATATTTTTCTTCCTCAATGGCGGCCTGAGCCAGGGTCCGCTTGGCCTGGAGGAGCCCGGTGGCGTCATACTTGGCGAAGCGCCGAACGCCGGAGAGGATCATGGTCAGGGTGTCGCCCTCCTCTATATAGAAGGCGCCCTTGCGGGCGGCGCTGCCGACGGCCTCGGAGGCGCTGAAGGCAAAGATCTTGACCGCTGCGTTGTACAGTTCCTTCTTGCGGGGGGTGGCATTGGCGCTTGCCTTCTCGGCCCGCAGGACGGAACTTTCCAGCGCAAAGATCTGGATGGCGATATCGGCTGCGGCCATCAGGATCTCCTGCTCGTCGGCCAGCTTGTCCATATACTTCTGCACGCCGGCGCC
>JAJYAX010000176.1 GCA_021779275.1 Deltaproteobacteria bacterium
CCCAGATAGCGCCGGCTCATTGCCGAGCACTCAATATGCCAACCCGGCCGGCCCGGTCCCCAGGGGCTGTCCCATGTCGGTTCGCCGGGTTTGGACCCCTTCCAGAGGACAAAGTCCATGGGATTGTTTTTTTGCTCATTGATGGAGATCCTGGCTCCGGCCTGCATGTCCTCCAGGTTGCGGCCGGACAGTTTTCCGTATTCCGGAAAACTGTTCACCGAGTAATAGACGTCGTTGCCGACCTGATAGGCTATTCCTGTCTCGATCAGCTCGGAGATCAGGTCGATCATCTCCGGGATATGCGCGGTTGCCCGGGGTTCCAGTGTCGGCCGGTCTATCCCCAGGGCGTCCATATCGGTGTAGAATTCCGTGATGAAACGGTTGGCCAACTCTTCGGTGGTGGTGTTCTGTTCGGCCGCCCTCTTGATGATTTTATCATCAATGTCGGTAAAGTTACGGATATAGGTGACGGCGTAACCGCGATAGCGCAGATAACGGACAATCATGTCGAAGGCCAGCGCCGACCGGGCATGTCCGATGTGACAGTAGTCATACGACGTGATGCCGCAGACATATATCTTGACGTGATTCGGCTCAAGCGGGGTGAAAGGATCTTTCCTGCGGGTGAGTGTATTGTAGATTCTGATCGGCATAGTTCCTTGTTGCCACCTCGGAGGATGGTTTGTTCTCATTCTTTATCGATATTCCGGCCTGCGGGAAATAGTAAAAGTCCGGTAGCGATCTCGGGCGGGGAGCTTGCTCCGGGATATTAACCGCTTCTATTCCCTTGCGTTTTCAGTTGAGAGTGTGCATTATCATTTCAATTTTAAAAACAGAATAATCGTAATGGGGGGAAAAGACAAGAATGAGCAGACCCGATACAAAAAAACGCACCTGGAGTGAGACCCTGGCCATCTGGCTGCACCCTCGGGTGGTGGCCATGCTTTTTCTGGGATTTTCGGCAGGAATACCGTTTTCTCTGACCTTTTTCACCCTTTCCATCTGGCTGAGTGAGGCGGGAATCAGCCGGAGTACGGTAACCTTCTTCAGCTGGGCGGCCCTTGGATATTCCTTTAAGTTTATCTGGGCTCCCCTGGTTGACCGGATGCCCCTTCCCTTTCTGACACCGCACCTTGGAAGGCGGCGGTCCTGGCTCCTTGTCTCCCAGGCCGTCATTATCGCGGCGATAATCTGGATGGCTCTGGTGAACCCGGGCGGCGGCGGCAACAGCCTGATCTGCATGGCCATGGCTGCCGTACTGCTCGGCTTTGCGTCGGCCACCCAGGATATCGTTATTGATGCCTATCGCATTGAATGCGTCGAAGTGTCCCTTCAGGCCCTGATGTCCTCTGTGTATATTGCAGGCTATCGAATAGGGATGCTGGTTGCCGGGGCCGGGGCGCTCTTCCTGGCCTCCCTTTTTGGTACAAGCAAAGGTTCATATCATTACAGCGCCTGGTGTTCAACCTATCTGGTTATGGCCATCGCCATGGCGGCGGGAGTCGTCACCACACTGTTTATTCCGGAACCTGAGAGAAATCAACAACCCGGAGACGGGATCTATTCAACCGCAGACTATGTGCGGTTTCTCGGTTTGTTTCTCCTGGTGGCAACACTGTTCGCCACGACCTTCTTTTTCAGTGCCGCACCGGCTGCGACAGCGAAAGGGCTGATTGCCGGGAAGCTGCCGATGAACAGGAATGTGGTGGACTTCGGCGTTGAGGCCTGCCGGCTGCTGGCGGCCCTGTTTGTCGCGGGGGTGGGCATACGGTTCGCTCTCTTTGCCGGAATGGTGGACAGGCGGATGGTCTTCGATACCTATGTCGAGCCGGTTCGAGACTTTTTTTCCCGGTATGGCGGCCGCACCGCGATGCTGTTGTTGACCCTGATCGGATTTTATAAATTGTCCGACATCGTCCTGGGGGTTGTCTCCAATATTTTTTATCTCGATATGGGCTTCAGCAAGAATGTCATCGCCGGGGTTACCAAGGTTTATGGTGTCGGGATGACCATTCTGGGAGGCTTTTTGGGCGGAGTATTGACCTTGCGGTTCGGGGTGTACGCCATCCTTTTTCTCGGCGCCTTCCTGTCCGCGGTTTCCAACCTGCTCTTTATGGTTCTGGCCAGGAGCGGCGCCGATGTCTCGATGCTGACCATGGTCATCGCGGTTGACAACCTCAGTGCCGGGCTCGCGGCCACGGCCTTTGTCGCCTTTCTCTCCAGCCTGACCAATATCTCCTTTACGGCGGTGCAGTATGCCTTGTTCAGCTCAATGATGACCCTGTTTCCCAAGCTGATCGGCGGGTATTCGGGTGAGATTGTTACCGCCTGGGGCTATGAGTCATTTTTCCTTCTTACCGCGGTGATGGGGATACCTGTCCTGATTCTGGTGTGGATGGCCAGGGACGTGGTTGAGTTAAAATAAGAGAAGGGGGCGGACTATGAACCCAGGTAGTCGCTCATGGCCTGAATGACCTGATCGTTTTGGAATGCCAGTCCGACATGATATTCAAGATCATTGTCCGCCGGAACGCACCATTTTACCCTGGCCAGTCCTGATTTCAGGGAAGAGGAAAGAGAATTTTTGAAATGAAACTGGATCATGCTGTCGTTCATAAGCATTTCCCTGGTTGTCAGACACATGCCTCCGGAACTGAGGTCCAGGGTGCTGGCCCTGGAAGAGTCCTGACTGATCACATGTCCGGAGGTGCTCAGCCGGACAAGAGTAAGCTGATGACTGCTTTTGACCCTGGGGTATTGACGGCGGTTTCCCGCCTGGATTTCCGGCCCGGCCTTTTCAGTTTCCTGGCCGCCGTCCTGACTTAACCTGTACTGCTGGCACAGTATATGCTCGGGACGCTTGCAATACATCTGAATGTGGTCGTCCAGAGGAATAAAGAGCCCTGTCGCCTGCACCTTGCAGATTTTCGCTATGGGAGACCAGAATGGGCAGACCATGTGCCTTACTTTCTTTTTCATGTTGAGACACTCGTATCAGTTTGTTCAAAGTTTAAGAACATTCCGATATTTACAACCCCCGGTCCGATGGTTGCAATCCGTGCGCCAGATCAGGGATTATTTGAGATTTTTTGCCGATATATCGTAGCGCTTCATTTTATCATAGAAGGCGGTCTTGCCGATTTTTAGGATCTGGGCGGTCTTGGCCACATTGCCATTATATTTAGCCAGGATATGAAGGATGATATCGCGCTCCATCTCGGCAGTAATTTTTTTCAAGGGGAATCCCTCGAATTTCTGGAGTAAGGAGATATAGGATTTATCATTTTCTTCTCCGGCCGGCACGTCAAAGATGAGTTCCTGCTCGGTAATCACATTGCTTTTCGCCATAAGTATGGCGCGTTGCATCACATTCTCCAGTTCCCGGATATTTCCCGGCCAGTGGTGATTGCACAGCCTGGTGATAATAGATTTGGGAACGAAATTGACATCCTTTTTAAAGGCAAGACGGTATCGTCTGACAAAATGGGTGACCAGGTCGACGATGTCATCTTTTCTTTCCCGTAAGGGGGGAATGGAGATATTGATGATATTCAACCTGTAGTAGAGATCGAGCCTGAAGGTTCCTTCCTTTACTGCCGTGGCCAGATCCCGGTTGGTCGCAGCGATGATCCTGACGTCGACCTTTATCGGAGAATTTCCGCCAACCCGGATAATTTCTCCGTCTTGGAGAACTCTGAGCAGAGCCGCCTGCATGCGCGGGCTGATGTCTCCGATCTCGTCCAGGAATATGGTGCCCCCGTCCACAAACTCGAATTTTCCTTTCTTGCGAGAATGGGCGCCGGTAAATGAGCCTTTTTCATAACCGAAAAGATCGCTTTCAAGGAGCGAGTCATTGATCGTATTACAGTTGATCTTCAGAAAAGGTTTTTCATTTCTGTTGCTGGTTTCCCGGATCAAATTGGCCACGAGTTCCTTGCCGGTCCCCGATTCTCCGGTGATCAGGATGGTTGCATCCGATTTGGCCACCTGATGCACCATGTCGCGCAGCTCACAGAGCGCCTTGCTCGAACCGACCATCGTACCCTCGCAAGGTTGGCTTTCCATGTGGCTTTTCAGCGTGTTAATCTGTTGCAGCAGCTTGTTGCGGATGATCTCGCCTTCCTTGAGTTCGTTGATTTTCTGAGACAGGATGAGCTTGATATTGCTATGAAAGAGGGCCATTTCCTGTTCATGGCTTATCCGTTCCGTGACGTCTCGTATGATCAGCCAGTGAAGATTGTCGCCGCGGTATCCGACGAAAGGGGCGATGGTGTATTCAAAATGATAATTGTTTATAGCTGTGGTCACAACGCCATTTTTTTTCGCGGTCTTGATCTGATTTTTCACCTCCTCCAGCAGAGAATTCTTAATTTTCGATCTCCCGGAATTTTCTGGTATGTCCTTGAGATTACCAAAAAACTGAACAGCGCTTGGGTTCATGTATTCAATGTCTTTCTCGCTATTGACAAGCAAAACCATCTCCAGCATCACATCAAGAAGGGTGCGCTGGTTGTTGATCAGTCTGTCCAGCTCGTTAGTGGCGTTCTGTTGGTTCATTGCATTATATTGTATCCGGTTAGAGAGAGGTGAGTGGGAATGTATCGTGTCCTTTATTCAGGGAAATAAGCCGTATTGTACTTCAAATAATAAAAAGGATGTATATCTTTTTCCAGTTTTACGAAAAAGTGAATCCATGTCAGCCTATCAGGCCTCCTTGTCCCAGATGAAAGGCGGTCGCTTGGTTTTTGCCCTGATCCAGTTCATTCCTCTCTGCACGGAAGGCTGCTGGAT
>JAJYAX010000177.1 GCA_021779275.1 Deltaproteobacteria bacterium
GCCGAGGATCTGGACGCGGATTGTCAGGAGATGATCGACGATATCCTCAGCCAGGCCGAGCGTGCCGCCGATATTGTAAAGAATCTCCTGGACTTCAGTCGCACGGAGAACCCGGTATTCAGCAAGCTGGCGCCGGCTCAGATTCTGGCGAGCACCATCGGACTGGTGAAGAACCAATTCAAAATGGTCGGCCTGAACCTGGAAACCTCCGTGGCCCGGGACCTTCCTCTCATCCAGGGAAATATGGGGAATCTTCAGCAGGTTTTCACCAACCTGCTGCTCAATGCCATACAGGCAACCCCCCAGGGCGGAAAGATCGGCATGCATGTTGATCGGGCGGCCAGTCCCGGTTTCCTGAGTTTCACCATTGAGGATAACGGGCCGGGGATTCCCCAGGAAATCCAGCATAAGATATTCGAACCCTTCTTCACGACCAAGGAGGTGGGAAAGGGGACAGGCCTGGGGCTTGCGGTCAGCTATGCGATCATAAAGAGGCATGGCGGGCGTATCGAACTGTTCAGCGAGGCAGGCCGAGGGACACGATTTACCGTCTTACTCCCCCATATTTCAGAGTCAAACGGCAAGGATTTTATGGGATGGACGGCATCATGACCTTTGAACCGGCTATGAAACTGGCTGTAGTGGATGATGAGGAGATTGTCTGCCGTCGGCTGAGTCAGGCCCTGTCGCGGGAAGGCTTCGAGGTTGAGGCCTTTATCATGGGGCGCTCTTTTTTGGAACGCATGGTGCAGCAGCCTTTCGATATCGTCTTCCTGGATATGCGGCTTCCGGACCTGGACGGCCTGGAGATACTCTCCCGGATAAAGGCGCTGCGGCCTGAGACCGAGGTGATAATTATTACCGGGTATAAGAGCGTCGAGACAGCTGTGGAGGCCATCCGTAAGGGCGCTTACAATTATATCTCCAAGCCGGTGAATCTGGCGGAGATTCGCCTGCTGGCCAAAAGCGCCCAGGATAAAATTTCCATGCGGCTGGAGAATATACGGCTGCGGGAGGCGCTCAAGGGGGATTCGGGCCTGACCGCGATCATCGGCAACAGCTCGGCTATCCAGGAACTGTTCGGCCTGATTCATAAGGTGGCTCCGGTGGACTGCAATGTGCTCGTTCAGGGTGGAAGCGGTACCGGAAAGGCCCTGGTGGCCCGGGCCATTCACCAGCTCAGCCCGAGAATGGATCATCCCTTTGTCGAGTTCAACTGCGGCAGCTTCGCCGATGAATTAATCAACAGTGAACTCTTCGGGTATGAGCGGGGGGCCTTCACCGGCGCTACGGCAACCAAGGTCGGCCTGCTGGAATCGGCGGCCGGAGGCACCATCTTTCTCGATGAAATCGGCGAAATGCCGTTGGCCATGCAGGTGAAACTCCTGCATGTCATCCAGGAAAGGAAGATATTCCGGGTTGGAGGAACCCAGGCAATCGATCTTGATATGCGGATAATCGCCGCGACGAATAAAGATCTCAAGTATGAGGTGGAGCATGGGGCCTTCCGCGAGGATCTGTTTTTCCGGCTCAATGTGGTCTCCATCGCCCTGCCGCTCCTGTCGGATCGCAGAGAGGACATACCCCTGCTTATCCGCCATTTTACAGAGAAATACAGCCTGGCCTTTCATAAACAGGTCACCGGAATTCAGCCCCAGGCCCTGCAGATCCTGGTGAACTACAGCTATCCGGGCAATGTCCGGGAGCTGGAGAATATCATAGAAAGGGCTGTGGCCCTGACCGACGGTGAGGAAATTGCATCGCAGGATCTGCCCAAGGACCTGCAGCAGCTGGAATTCGACACCCTCGAAGGCGACGGGTTACATTCCCTGGAAGAGGTGGAACGACGCTATATTGTAAAAGTTCTTGAAAATACAGGATACAATAAAGGACTCGCCGCCAGGATTCTCGGCATCCCCCGCACGACCCTCTGGCGCAAGATGAAGTCCTTCGGTCTGACGTAGAAGAGGCGGCCTGCACCGTAACCGGCTTCATCTGGCTGCAGACCGGGTCTATCAGCGCAAACGTCGGCATGACAACGATCAAAGGCCGATAGAGCCGGAGCTGCTCCGCTGTCAGTATGGACAACGTTACGTCCGTATGGTTATCTCTCTTATTTTCCCAAAAGACGCCCCAGAATCCCCTTTTTTTCAGGCTCCGGTTCGGCTATTCCCAGACATCGGCGGATAACCTTTTCTACCTTGTCCTGTTCAATGTTGGCCCCTTCAACCACAATCTCCTCGCCTACCATAACGGCCGGCGCTACGGGGAGATCCAGGGCGAAATAGTCATCGTTGTGGTACTCCGCCTTGGGCTTGGATGTGACCTCAATCTCGATATCCTTGTACTTCTCGCCCAACCTGGGCATCATGTGCTGGAAATTCAGTCACGGTTTGCCGTTGGGTTCATTGAGGAAAAATCTTACCTTCAACATGGTCTCTCTCCTGTGGTGTTATTTCTCATTTTTCTTGATTCCGGCCATTCGGCCCAGGAACTGATCGGGTGGAAGATAATCCACCAGCCGCAGATCCCGTCGTTCCTTCCCGTCCGTGTCCAGGAACACGATGGTCGGCACGCCCTTTATTCCATACTCCTGTAATAATCGTTCATTAAGCGGATTGCCCGCCTTGGTCACATCCACCTTGACCATGATAAAATCACTCTCTGCCTGCTTTACCACTAAAGGATCGTGGAAGGTGACCTCGTCGAGTTCCACGCATGGCGTACACCAGGTGGCGTAGAAATCGATAATGACGGGCTTTTTCAGGTTCCGGGCCTCCTTCATGGTTTCCTCCGTATAGGGTCTCCAGGAAACGCCCGCTCCTTGCAAGGCCCAAGATGTGAGAAGGAAGGCGGCCAGAACGAGACAGGCTATACCTGCCCCGCCCTTGACCCACGGGAAGGCCCGGAAGTTGGCTTGGCTCTTGTCAATCCACCCCAGGTGCAGTCCGGCAGCCAGGGCGACCAGGGCAACCAGAATGGTTCCCCCGTGACCGGGGAGAAGAGGCCGGATGAAGTGAGCCGCCATTCCTACCAGGATCCAGCCCATAAGCATTCTGACCCAGATCATCCAACCGCCGGAGCGAGGAAGTTTTTTCAGTTGCCCAGAGAACATGGCCAGCAGGAAGAGCGGCAAGCCCAGGCCCAGACTCAAGGTAAAAAAGATCACGAACCCGAGCCAGGGACTCCCCATGCCGGCAACCCAGGTGAGGAGCCCCAGCACGAAAGGTCCGATGCAGGGGGCTGCGACCACCCCAAGTGTCAGCCCCATAAAAACACTTCCGAAGTAACCGGTGTAGGATTTTACGGCAGCCTGGGTCAGACCGCTTGGAAGACGCATCTCCCATAGGCCGAAGAGGCTCGTTGAAAAAAAGACCAGAACCGCCGCCACGATCATAAGAACAATGGGATTCTGGAGCATTCCCCCCATCAGGCCTCCGGTCAGGGAGGCAACCACCCCCAGCAGCGAGTTGGTCAATGCCAGTCCCAGCATATAACACAGACCATGCACCACGAGGGTTCCTCTGCCTTCTCCTTCCTTTGTCGCCTGGCCGCCAAAATACGAAACGGTAATGGGGATCAAGGGGTAGACGCACGGGGTGAGATTCAGGGCCATACCACCGGCAAAGATGCCCAACAGGGTCCAGATCATGGCCCAGCCGGAGAGAGGCCCAGGTGTCTTGGGCTCTTCGCTTGTCTGAGCAAGTCCGGCAGGGGCGCTGTCAATGGGCAGTCCTCTTCCTTGCCATTCCGGATAGCCATACGGATCGCGATAGACATTTTTAAACCCGAGTTTCACGGCCACACGGGCCGCCGAGTCGCTACGGACTCATGTGAGGCCCGCTCAGTAAAAGACGATGGTGCGATTCTTGTCCGGCCCCAGAAAGGTTTCGAGCGCCGGAGCCTTGCGCCATCGCGACCAGGCTGTGGGCTCCATGGGGAAAAGCGCGGCTC
The DNA here is from genome assembly GCA_021779275.1 of Deltaproteobacteria bacterium. Classification (GTDB taxonomy): domain Bacteria; phylum Desulfobacterota; class Desulfobulbia; order Desulfobulbales; family Desulfocapsaceae; genus CAIUQR01. The sequence goes on from JAJYAX010000177.1 coordinate 3,955, forward strand.
CTCTGATATGGCCCGTCCGGTACTCCCACTCCTGGCGGGTATCCACCAGCAGAAGGCCGCCACTATCTTTCCGGTAGCGAGCGGAAAGCTCTTCTGTGGTAATGATTCTATAGCCTCCGGCCTTCGCCTCGGCCAGGACATCGTCCCATGCGGCCTGCTTGGGGGTGACCGCGCGATTGGTGAGCCAGAGTGCTCCAACCGTCAGGACTACAGCCATAAGGGCTATGAATGCGGTTTTCTTGCTCTGCATACGCAGACCTCTTTTTCAAAAAAATGTTCGGATTCTACAGCTTCTGTTCCCGCTGGAGCTTTGAGAGGAGAAATGTCGCACCCCTTAAAGAGAGCCCGAGATTGTCGGCAAGGGCCTCGGCGTCAGCTGCGGGATGATCCAGCAGGTATGCCGCCACCACCTCTTCAAGTTCATCAAGCCAGCTCTCGAACAGCACCAGCAGATCCGGGTGGGTGATCGCCATCAATTGCTTTGACTGGGCTACCTTATCCACTAGACTCTGGCACATCTGTGTTGGGTCGACACCTTCGCCCATACACTCTGCCAGTCAGAGGTTCACCATACTGGAGGTCTTATCTCCGCCCGGTCTGTCGACCAGACCGGTTACAAAACTGATCAGAGCCTCCTGATCGAGAGAGGAAAGGATCTTTTTCAGCTGCGGGGTTACGGCCGCCAAGGCCTCCGTCGGCTCCATGGTGTCCAAAATTTTTTGTATGTCCTTCATTACCCACCTTTTCTTGTTTAAAATGCCGTTCGATTGGCCAGCAGGTCCGTGGCCAGACCGTTTAAGTCCGTAATGATTGCCGCAATGCGGCG
>JAJYAX010000178.1 GCA_021779275.1 Deltaproteobacteria bacterium
AAATATTAGTGTAAAAAAATTTTACACTTCTAAAAAAAGGTAAGGATTAAGAGGGGATAGCCATCAGTGGAAGTGCAGAAAATCGGAAAAACTTGAGGGTCGCCATGACCAGCATCACCAAGCTGAAGAACAACTTCACCATGCCCGGCAGCCTTAATCTACACGCAATGCATCAGTAAGGGCAAACGCAAAAGGCCCCTGACTTTGAAAGTCAGGGGCCTTTTGCCCGAAATAGTTGAAATAATTGTAAATGGAGCGGGAAACTGAGTTCGAAACCGGTTGCTCCGAGGTTACCACGTATCACGCCATATCTTTTGACTACCGAATGGTCATCATCACATCCCGTGCATCAGCCCCATACAGCCGGTCAATGATGCAAAAACGATCAATATCAGCATCAACATCACAGACTTTCGCATACAAGTATCCTTTCTTTCACATGTGTGGTTCTATCACTCGCGTTCAGGCACAATTAAACTAATTGGTTGTCGTGGTGACAGGCGGTTGATTTGTGGTCGGCCTAGTGCCGTTTCCATGCAGCTGTCCATAATGGTGGCCAACGCTGTTTCCTGAGCCACCTTGTTTCATATTCTGCGGTCCGGTTCCGACTGCTGATCCTTGCTGGGCAGCATTAATCATCATTGTGCGCTGTTGCATGCCATTTCCAGAGACAGGTTGCATGGTCGAGGCCATCTGATGAGTGGCGCCTATGTTGCCATGACCCAGGCCGCCTCCCATGCTTCCGCCTATGGCAAAAGCCTGTCCGGCAAAGGAAAGTGCTGCGAGGGCTGTTACTGCATAAAGTGCTGTGGTTCTTTTCATTTGTGAGTTCCTCCACGGAATAGTTTTTGTTGCTGGAGGAAGTATTACACAGCCCATGCCAAGAACCACATCACCACATAACCAATTGTTTTAATTGGGCTAGTTTGCATTTTTTTGAAATTCGGAAGACAATTCAGTGCAAATTATCGCACCTGATGAGAATAGTTTTGCACCTCGGCAATCTTCTGCTGGATGTCTTCGGTAACGAGTATTCCGCCCCGGCACATTGAGACGCCCGGGTGACGCTGCCGACGACTCTCCCCTGTTTCCCTTCAATCCGGGCGTCTTTCTTCCGGTTGCACCTCGTCCTGTTCAGTCCGGCCGCGTGAGACCCACGCCTCGAGCAGCGTGTAGGTGACGGCGAGCATCACCGGCCCGATGAACAGTCCGATGACGCCAAAGGCGATGAGACCGCCGATAACGCCGGCGAAAATCAAGAGCAGAGGAAGGTCGGCGCCCTTCTTGATGAGGAACGGCCGGATAAAGTTGTCGATGGTACCGACAAAAATTCCCCAGACGATCATGGCCGTCCCCCAGAGGGCCTGGTCGGTCCAGTACAGCCACACGATCACCGGGATGAGCACGAGGAGGGGACCGACCTGGGCCACGCAGAGGATGAAAATGACTGCCGTAAGCAGGCCAGGAGCCGGGATTCCGGCCACGACCAGGCCGATGCCGGCGAGGAGCGACTGGACCACGGCTGTGACGACGACCCCGAGCGCTACGCCGCGGATGGCCTTGGCAGCGAGGATGACAGCGTCTTCGCCGTTCCGGTCGCCCAGCCGCCGGGCAAAGAGGCAGATGCCGCCGGCAGCCTTCTCGCCATTGGCGTATAGGACCGCGCTGATGATCACGGTCAGCAGGAACTGAACGATCATCATTCCGACGTTGCCCGCTCGGGCCACAAGCCAGCTCACGATCTCCTTCGCATGTGGAGCCAGGCGTTCGGACAGCTCTGCCTGGCCCACCGTCGTGAGATAATGCCAGCGGTCGGCGAGTTTCGGCCCTGCTAAGGGGAGTTGCTCAACCCACTCCGGTGGCGGCGGCATGGTGAACGTGGCAAGGGATTTTGACCAGCCGACAATCTCGCCGGACCGGTCAATGACACTGATGATGGCGAGCGTGAAGGGGGCGATGAACACCAGGAGCAGCGCAACGGTCATCACGGTCACGGCAAGCGCCCGCTTGCCCCGGAGCCGTTTCTGAACGCCTAGCATGAGCGGCCACGTTGTCACCACGATCATGGTTGCCCAAACGAGCGCCGTAAAGAACGGGCGCAGAATCCAGAAACTGGCGGCCGTGAGGATGCCGATAAAGAGCACTGCCAGGGTCGTGCGGGCGATATCCGGGGTGGTATGATAGGGCGTCATTGGCATTTTCCCCATGGTCAAAAATCCAGTAGTTGCTCAACCGAACTTCATTCACGGCGATTTCATGACGTCTCTGGCCGTGATACTGTCGCCCATCTCCTTGCCTAACCGGTCGAGCGCCCGTTGCATCGCGGCAACCATCGCATCGTAGCCCTGGCCGTCGACCTTCTCGGTTATGGCCGCTTCCTTTACGAGCAGTGACTCGCCGATTGTCTCCTTTTTGGCAAACACCCCCCACCTCGCGCTCAGCACGACCGAATCGCCGGGGATACCGTCGAAGCGGGAAATGCTGACCGGAACCCGATACGAGGTCCCCATGATACTCAGGGGCATTGACTGCCAGGAGAACACCGAAATGTTGGCAGATGCCAGCCGGTCAGAGAGATTCGCCACGAGAGAGCGGGTGATCTCATCGGCGAGCGACCCTCCCCATCGGTCAAACTCGGCAATGATGAGCTCGTTCTGCCCGGAGCGGGTAACAATCTGCCGGCGGTCCAGGTAATCGGGGATGAATACGGGACCCAGCAATATTAAGACAGATTGCCCCGTCGAAAGTTGACTGCTGCGGGTTTCCAGCGGCGCCAGGGTGTAAAAACGGGAAGGCGGCGACTTGCCGCCGAAACAGCCCGTAAGGACGGGGGACAGGCCGCAGGCCAGAAGCAGCAACCGGATTGGACGGTATTTTTTCATGACATACTCCAGTGTCTACTGTTTTCCTTTGATGAGCGACTCGGGATGTTGCTCGAGATAGTCGGCAAGTGAGCGGATGGCGCGCGACGTCGAATCGAGGTCGGTCAGCGTCTTGGTCACGCTATACCCGAGATCGGCATTGCGCTCAGCCAGCTTATCGTAGGTTAACAGGGCCGCGCGCAGTTGATCGAAGGAGGCGCTGCTCTTCGCCAGGGTTTCACGGAGACTCACCGCAATATCCCCCGGCACCCCTTCTTTCAGTGCCAGGGTCTTCTCAGCCTGGGTAAAAGCGCCACGGGCCGCAACCGAGGTCTCCGAGAGGCTGTCTGCGAGCGGATCGACCTTGTCGTTGACATGCTTCACGAGTGTCTGAACATCCCGTATGGCTGCCTCTATGGTCCGCGTCGTCTTTTTCGCGTCTATGGAGCTGACCACCCGGTCGATTTCATCGAGCATGCTATTCAGGTTGTCGACGATCTCCTCGAGCGGGAGGTTCTCGAGTGTCTTCTGCAGCTGCTCAAGCGACGTCGGGATGCTCGGTATCTCGGGGTACTTCTCGGTCAGCCCCACATAGTTGGCCGGCTTGTCTGGGAAAAAGTCGAGGGCAATCATCAACTGCCCGGTCACGAAGCTCTGGGTCTGGAGCTGGGTCCTCAAGCCAAGGTCGACAGCGTATTTGACATACCTCGGATCCTGCCGGAACTGAACCTTGGCCCCTCTGAATTTCTCCGGATCAAGCGTGAATACCACCGGTATGAGCAACTCTTTTTTCGCGGGATCCACGATGATGCTGATATCGGTCACCGAGCCGACCTTCACCCCACGGAACATCACGGGCGACCCCGCGTTCAGCCCCTTCACGGAGCCCACAAAGTAGGTGATATAGACGAACTCCTTGGTAAAGAACTTGCCGGCGCCAAGAACGAGCACCCCCGCGACAAACAGGGCAATTGCTCCGAGGACGAACGCTCCGATCGCTGTTTTGTTCACTTTAGTGCCCATCGGTTTCTCCGTTCTGAGGGGAACATGGACATGCTCAGCGTTGCTGCGCGCCTTCACCCCGCGTCAGGAAATTGATGACCTTCGGGTCAGGCGACTCCTTGAGGAGCCGCTTCGGATCGCCGGCGCCGGTCATCGTTTTCACATCCGGGTCCAGAAAGACCGAATTGGTGCCGATGGCGAAGATGCTCGCCAGTTCATGGGTCACCACCACCACCGTGGTGCCGAGGCTTTCGCTCAGCTCGATAATCAGGTCATCCAGCAGCCGGGCGCTGATCGGATCGAGGCCGGCGGACGGCTCGTCGAAAAACAGCAGGTCCGGATCCAGCGCCATGGCCCGGGCGAGACCGGCCCGTTTCTTCATGCCGCCGCTGATCTCCGACGGATAAAAGTCCTCGAAGCCGCCGAGCCCGACCAGTGACAGCTTGAAGGACACCAGCTCCCGGATCTGCCCCGGCGGGAGGGTGGTGTACTGCTCAAGCGGCAGGGCGACGTTTTCCGCCAGGGTCATGGAGCTCCAGAGCGCCCCGCTCTGGAAGAGGATGCCGAAACGCCGCTTGAGCCGTTCCTGAACCTCGGGCTCGGACTCCCAGTAGCTGACGCCGTCATAGAGGATCTCACCCCTGGCAGGCCTCTTGAGCCCCACCAGCATCTTGAGGAGCGTACTCTTGCCGCAACCGCTCCCCCCCATGATGATGAAGATGTCACCCCGGTTGATGGTGAAGTTGAGATCTCGCATGAGCACGAAACTGCCATAGGACATCTCCAGGCCGCGCACTTCGATGACAGCATCCTTGCCGCTCCTGGACTCTTCCGCCGGCATGTTCATATCCCCAGTACCTGACAGGAAAGGGTGATGAGCGCCGTTGCCACGACAATGCAGACAATGCC
>JAJYAX010000179.1 GCA_021779275.1 Deltaproteobacteria bacterium
CGGGCCCTGACCATCATCAAGTTGGCGGCGGCCGAGACCAATATGGAGCTTGGCCTGCTTGGTGAGGAAAAGGGAAGGGCGATTACCATCGCCGCCCAAAAGATCCTGCAGGGAGGATATGATGACCAGTTTCCGGTCTCGGTTTATCAAACCGGATCCGGGACCAGCACCAACATGAACGTCAACGAGGTGATCTGCGGCCTGGCCCGGCAGACCGGGGTGGAGCTGTCGGCCAATGATCATGTCAATCTCGGTCAGAGCAGCAACGATGTGGTTCCGACGGCCCTCCATCTTTCCACCGCCCTGGCTGTCCGGGATGAGCTTCGTCCCTCTCTTATCGTACTGGCCCGTCATATCCGGGAAAAGGGGGAGCAATATCATGATGTGATCAAGACCGGCCGCACTCATCTGATGGATGCCCTGCCCATCCGGCTGCAGGCGGAGCTGAACGGTTGGGCCGCCCAGATTGATGACTGCGTCAGTCGGCTGGATGCGGCCATGGGCCGTCTGTCGAGCCTGGCCCTGGGCGGCACGGCGGTGGGTAGCGGGGTGAATTGTCATCCGGAATTTCCTGCCCGGACCATTGCCCGGATCAACGTCCTGACCGGTCTCTCCTGTACGGTCAGTCCCTCCTTTTACAAGAGTCTCAGCAGCCTGGAATCGGCCGTTGAACTCTCCGGAAATCTGCGGGCTGTCGCAATAGCCTTGATGAAGATTGCAAATGATCTCCGATGGATGAATTCAGGACCCCTGGCCGGACTGGGCGAGATTTCCCTGCCCGCCCTGCAGCCGGGATCGAGCATCATGCCCGCCAAGGTCAACCCGGTAATCCCGGAGGCGGTCTGTATGGCGGCGGCCCAGGTCATCGGCAACGACACCGTGGTGACGCTTGCCGCTCAAGCGGGGAACTTTCAACTCAATACCATGCTGCCGCTGGCGGCCGTCAACCTGCTGGACAGCATCGATCTGCTGGCCGGCGCCGCCGCCTCGCTTGCGGAAAAGGCCATTGCCGGGATGACGGTCAACAGGGAGGTGTGCAGGGCGGCGGTGGATCGTAATCCGATCCTGGTGACGGCCTTGAATCCAAAGATCGGCTATCTGGCGGCGGCCGGGATCGCCAAGAAGGCCATGGCGGAAAACCGTTCGATCCTTGAAGTAGCCCTGGAAGAGACCGATTTGACCCGTTCCGAACTGAGCGAGCTTCTGGACCCGACGATCCTTGCCGACGGCGGGAAGAAATAAGGTGAAACGATAAGGTTTGCCTGTTGTTCCAAAGCCTTATCCGCAGCTGATTATCGAATAACGCTCCTGGGGGGGTGGTATCCGGAGCTGGCGGTAGTGTTCGGCATCAGAAAGGAGTCTTTGCCGATGAGCGTGCCCGGACTGGTGACGGAATTACAGCCTGTCTGGGTATTGTCGCCCAGGACTGCGCCGAACTTGCGTCTGCCGGTATCAATAAACCCCTCCTTGGTCCTGATCGTGACGTTTCCGCCGATAAATCTGAGGTTCGCAAATTTGGTGCCGGCCCCGAGATTGACGTTTTCGCCCAGGATGGAATCGCCAAGATAGGCAAAATGCCCGGCCTTGGCCTTGTTAAAAAAGATGGAATGCTTAATCTCAGTTGTATGCCCGAGGACACAACCTCTGCCGGTCAGACAATAACCGCGCAGATAGGCGCCCTGGCGGACCTCGGTTTGGTCACCGATGATAGCGGGAGATTTGATCATGGCCCCGCTTTCGATCAGGACTCCTTGCCCCAGCCTGATCTGCCTGCCCAGAAGAACCGTGCCGGCCATGATTACCGTGGCCCCGGCCAGATGTTCACCACCTCTGAACACTGCCAGCTCCCCTTTCGTTGTGTCTCCGTAGACTATCTCAAGATCAGCTGCATTCAGGAGCTCATCCCCATAGAGGATGACCGTGTCATGAAGAGGTCTTCCCTCCTTGATCAGGCCGGTATAAAGAGCGGGATAGGAGGAGGAATCCATGTATTCTTTCAACATGTTGAGGCCGGTCCAGACAGGGTTTTCTTTGGGAAAAATTTCCGAATGGGGGAAATCCGACAGGGATAAAAAAGATCCGGCGCTCAGCATAATATTCTCCAGGAAAAGTGTGAATAAGAGTTCTTAATTTTTGGAAATATACTCAATATGGTGGAAATCGGACAAGAGTTCAAGAAAAAATAACATATGGTAATTAAGCTTGCGCTTGTCATCTTGACTTCATATAAGTCAGTGTTTAGTTTTTTCCAACTTTTTTGATAAATTAAAGATTTTGTGTACAATAAACACAGGGGCGGCGATACCGGAGTTGCAGTTGAGTTCCCCAAGTGTGTGGTTCGTCGTGATATCTGCTAATCAGGCGAGACCGTCATTTCTGTCAGGAGGTCTGTGTGGAATATAATGATTCATTGAGCATCGGTATGGACGATTTTTCCGGTAACGAAGATATGGAAATCCCCGAAGTGTTGCCGATGATGGCGGTACGTGATGTGGTGATCTTCAACTATATGATAATCCCCCTCTTTGTCGGTCGGCCGAATTCAGTCGAGGCGGTGAACGAGGCCCTGGGATCCAATAAATTGCTGATGCTGGTGACCCAGAAAGATGCAACCAAGGACAATCCTGCCGCCGAAGATCTGTATGAAACCGGGATGGTCTGCATGGTCATGCGGACCTTGAAGCTGCCTGATGGCCGCTTGAAGGTGCTGGTGCAGGCCATGTCCAAGGCCCGGATCAAGGAATATAAGCGCAAGGAGCCCTCGTTCCAGGTCTCCGTGGAGGTGATTGAGGAAGAGGAGCCGGGGCCGATCACCGTCGAGGTCGAGGCCATGATGCGGGCCGTGCGGGAACAGACCGAGAAGATCATGTCTCTTCGGGGTATCCTGTCGGCGGATCTGATGATGATTATCAACAACATCGAAGAGCCAGGCCGCCTGGCCGATCTGGTCGGTTCCAACCTGCGCCTGAAGATCGTCGAGTCCCAGTCCATTCTGGAGGAGTCCAACCCGGTCAAACGGCTCAAGCTGGTCAGCGAGCTGCTGGCCAAGGAACTGGAGGTCTCCACCGTCCAGGCCAAGATTCAGAATGACGCCAAGGAGGAGATGAGCAAATCCCAGCGTGAATATTATCTTCGCGAACAGCTGCATGCCCTGCAGAAGGAGCTGGGAGATACCGATGAGCGTATTCAGGAAATCGAGGAGCTGGAGAAGAAGCTGAAGAAAAAGAAGATGCCCAAATCTATCCGGAAGGAGGCGAAAAAGCAGCTCAGCCGGATGGAGATGATGCATCCCGACTCCTCCGAGGCCACCATCATCAGGACCTATATTGACTGGATTATCGACGTGCCCTGGGAAAAAGGCACCCGCGACCGTCTGGATCTGGTCGCTGCCAAAGCGGTCCTGGACGAGGATCATTTCGGCCTGGAAAAGGTCAAGGAGAGGATACTGGAGTATCTGGCGGTGCGGAAGCTGAACACCTCCACCAAGGGTCCCATTCTCTGCTTCGTCGGGCCTCCCGGTGTCGGCAAGACCTCTCTGGGGCAATCCATCGCCCGGGCCATGGGACGGAAGTTTCATCGCATGTCGCTGGGCGGCATGCGTGACGAGGCGGAAATCCGCGGTCATCGCCGGACCTATATCGGCGCCATGCCGGGCCGGATTATCCAGGGCCTGAAGACCGTCAAGTCCAACAATCCCATCTTTATGATGGACGAGATCGACAAGATCGGTTCCGACTACCGGGGTGATCCCTCCTCGGCGCTGCTGGAGGTCCTGGACCCCGAGCAGAATTTTGAGTTTTCGGATCATTATCTGAACTTGCCCTTTGATCTCTCCAAGGTGATGTTTATCACCACCGCCAATATGAGCGATACCATCCCCAGCCCGCTTCTGGACAGGATGGAGGTGATCCGTCTGTCCGGGTATACCCAGGAGGAAAAACTCGTCATCGCCAAGCGGTATCTGGTTCCGCGGCAGCTGAAGGAAAACGGTATCGACACATCGCATATCAAACTCCAGGACGAAACACTCTCCTATATTATTACCCATTACACCTATGAGGCCGGACTTCGGAATCTGGAGCGCGAGATCGGCAAGGTCTGCCGAAAGATTGCCAGGAAGATCGCCGAAGGCGGGAAGGGACCCTACAGCATCACCAAGCAGACCCTTGACAAGTATCTCGGGCCTCCCAAGTCAATCCCCGATTCCGAGATTGAAACGCTGGACCAGCCTGGTCTGGTGACCGGGCTTGCCTGGACCGAGATCGGCGGTGAGATTTTACATATCGAGGTGAATCTGATGCCCGGCAAGGGGAAACTGATCCTTACCGGCCAACTGGGGGATGTGATGAAGGAGTCGGCTCAGGCTGCCTTGACCTACTGCCGCAGCAGGTCCGAGGAGATGGGGATCGAAGAAGAGTATTTCGATAAGACCGATATCCATATCCACGTGCCGGCCGGGGCTATCCCTAAGGATGGACCATCCGCCGGGATCACCATGGCTACAGCCCTCTATTCCGCTATTGTGAAGAAAAAACTGATAAAGGGATTGGCGATGACCGGCGAGGTCACCCTGCGGGGCAGGGTGTTGCCCATCGGCGGCTTGAAGGAGAAGGCCCTGGCGGCCCTGCGGGCGAATATCAACAAGGTCATTATCCCGGATCAGAATAAGACGGACCTCATTGAAATTCCAGCCGATGTCCGGAAAAAGATGCAATTTTTCCCCGTTAAGGACATGGATGAGGTCGTCCGTA
>JAJYAX010000180.1 GCA_021779275.1 Deltaproteobacteria bacterium
CCACCGTGTGAAGGTGGCACTCTCCCGCTGAGTTAATCGCCCCGGAAAGTGTCTGTAACTATAAAGGGGGATTACACGAAAAATCAAGGGATTTTTTGAATCATGTCATCATGAAACGGCGGCGAAAAGACTCAGGATGGCTCGGTGGCAAAACAGCGGTTGAAAAAATCTTCCATTTTATGGGTGAGGGGGTGGTCGTGTTGTCGTTACAGCCCCCCCGGCGCCCCTTCTGTTGGTTGTCGAGAACAACTTTTTATGGCGTTAGAATTTTCCAGATTCCATCCCCGGTGGCAATGACATGGTCTTCCACCTGCAATTCCCCCCGCACAAAAACCATGGAGCGGGTTTTCTTTATTATTCTCGCCGAACCTACAAGAATGTCGCCCTTGTGAGACGGGGCCACAAACTTTACATCCAGAGAGATCGTAGCAATTTTTTTGTCTCCTCCGAGGGATCGGTAGACGGAAGTTCCCAGACCGGAATCCATCAACGTCATAATAAAACCGCCATGGGTTATGCCATTGTTGTTCAGATGAAAATCCTGTATCGTGGCCCTGTATTCATATTCCAAGTCTGATACCTGTCTGAATTGAAACCCGCCATTATGCCCCATGTAACCTAGATGGCCAACCTCTTCAAATGTGATATCCATAGTTTTTCTGCTATCATAGTCGTGTTTTTCAGGAGTTGAGCTACGGGAGCCAGAACACCCCGGTCAATCATTGGATTTCCTGGGGAATGAGGGCTGCCCCTCTACCGCAGGCTGAAAGGCCCGGCAATAAGACACCCTCGCCCCTTATGAAATATCCTTTCCTTCATCAAGTATCCTCCTGACCAAAACCGCAATGTCTTTCTTGGCCAGGGGTTTCATGGCAAACCCTTTAATCCCGTAAGATTTGACCTTGTCTTCCGAGATCTGGTTGCTGTATCCCGTACAGAGAATAATAGGCAGGCCGGGCCGGATCTGCAACATTCTCCGCGCCAGATCGAATCCCGTCATCCCGGACATTGTCTGATCGGTGATCACCAGATCAAAGGCATCAGGTTGGTTCTGGAAGATGTTGAGCGCCTCAGTACCGCTCATCTGTACTGTAACTCTATAACCAAGCCGTTCAAGCATAGCCTGGCCCATATTGACGAGTATTTCCTCGTCGTCAACAAAGAGAATGCGTTCAACACCGACAGGTACCGCCTCGACTTCCTGCGGTTCAGGTGCTATCCTGTCCTGCAGAGCCGGCAGGTTTACCTCGAAAACCGCTCCCTCCCCGCATTCACTGTGACAGGTAACGAAGCCACCGGAATCTTTTACTATACCATGGACCGTGGCAAGCCCCATGCCCGTACCTTTACCTATTTCTTTTGTGGTGAAATACGGATCAAAGATTCTTTCCAGAATATTCGGCGAAATACCGGATCCGGTATCCCTGATGGACAACTGCACAAAATCACCTGGTTGCAGGTTTGGGACGCCTATCAGATCCTGCCGGGAAAGGGTTTTGTTTTTTAAAGAAACAGAGAGGGTTCCCCCTGTCTCTTCCATGGCATGATAGGCGTTGGTACACAAATTCATCATAATCTGGTGGATCTGGGTTGGATCGGCAAGAATCGGATCGGTCTCTGTTATGTCCTGCTGGATTTCAATGGTTGTCGGCAGAGTAGAACGGAGCAATTTAATGGATTCCTTGACCGGTGCAGCGGGTCGCAGCGGAATCTTATGCGTTTCTGTCTGACGACTGAAGGCGAGAATCTGCTTGACCAGTTCTTTGGCTCTATGGCTGGCTTTGATGACCTCCTCAATATCCTCTGCGGCCATTGAGCCCGGCTGGATGCTGTCTTGGACCATTTCCGCATAGCCAAGGATTGCACCAAGGATATTATTGAAGTCATGGGCAATTCCTCCTGCCAGGGTGCCGATGGCCTCCATTTTCTGGACCTGAATCAATTGTTCCCGCAGGGCCTTTTTTTCTTGCTCGGCCTGTCTGCGTTCCGTGATATCCATGACGATACCCAAGTAACGCACGATTCGATCCTGGCTGTCTTTTAACGGACGTCCGCGCGACATCAGCCACCGTTCGCTGCCGTCGCTGAGTTTTGCTCGCCACTCTGTGTTGTAGGAACTGCCTCGGCGAACGGCTTCCTGCAGCACCTGTTCCGTATTTGACCGATCATCGGGATGAACGATTTTTTGCCATTCCTCATAGGAAGGCTTGCAGCTAAAGGGTTTCAAGCCATACAACAACCACAGTTCATTCGACCAGACAGTTTCATTGGTCTGCAGATTCCACTCCCATGTGCCGACCTGAGCGGCCTCCAGGGCCAGGCTCCGTCTCTGCTCGCTCAGCCTGAGAGCCTCCTCCTTTTGTTTAAGCCCGGTGATGTCCCGTCCCACCACTACCGACCCGACAATTTCCCCCCGTGCGTCACGAATGGGACCGAAACTGTAACTTCCAACCCAGGTTGCACCTGTGTCTTTGCGGCGGAGTGTGTAGACGGCATTGGCGGCCGTCTCTCCCCGGAGCGCTCGGGGGACAGCCCACATCTCAAGAGGCGCACACTCCCCATTATCCATAAATACTTCAAGGATATCAGGATAATCGGCCAGTTTCCTCAGGCAGGCGGCCTTATTCTCAAACCTGTGAAACGAAGCAAAGGCATCATTGAACTCAATGAATCGGCCGGTGGTATCTGAAATGGACACCGCATCCGTCATGCTGGCCAAGGCCGCCTCCAGCTTGGCCCGACTCTCTCGTAGCGCCATCTCCGCCTTCTTGCGCTCGGTGATATCGCGGGCGCTCTTCGAAATGCCGAGGATGCGTCCTTCGTGGTCTTTTATCAGCGATATGGTTAGAGACACATCGATCCTGCGGCCGTCCTTGGTCAGCCGTACCGTTTCAAAATGAGTAATCCGCTCACCAGCCAGCAGCCGCTGCAGTATCTGTTGCTCGTCATCGTGCATTTCCGGGGGGAGCAACAGGGTTATCGGCCGCCCGACAACCTCTTCGGACAGGTAGCCGAAGATCCGCTCAGCCCCTCTATTCCAGCTCAGAATGATACTGTTCAGGTCTTTTGCAACGATGGCGTCTTCGGAAGATTCAACAATTGCAGCCAGCCTCGCCTGCATCGCCTCTGCACGTTTCTCCTCCGTTGTCTCCCGGTTGACGCCGATGAACCGGACTGGCCGGCACAGATCCCCCTCACCCTCGGAATACACACGTCCGTGAGACACGATCCAGTGCTCGGAACCATCCGGCCAGAAAACGCGGAACTCTCGGTGATAGACACCTCCGTTGGCCCCGGACAACGCGTTGCGGACGGCCGCATCGACATCCTCCCTGTCTTCAGGATGAATCCGGTCTATTGCAAGGGTATAGTCCATATGGTCCCCTTCCCGGATACCCCACATGTCCCGGCATTGCTTGTCCCAAAAGACATCGCCGGTGGTGAAGTTGTAATCCCAGGCCCCCAGTTCGGCCGCCTCCAGGGTCAGGCGGCGCTGTTCGGCAGCCTCTTTTATTACTTTTTCAGCCTCTTTGATGTCAGTGACATCGGTGTTGGTTCCAAACCACTGAATAACGTTTCCCTTGGCGTCCTTTAAAGGCAAGACACGGGTCAGAAACCAGCGGAACTGGCCATCGGCGCCCCGCAAGGGAAACTCCATGTCGAATGGTTCCCCCGTGGATATCGACTCCTGCCACTTTTCCAGAACCTTCGGCAGTACTGCGGGATCATGCACGCTCTGCCAGCCCCATCCTTCCATTTGTGCAGGTGAGGCGCCGGTATAATCATACCAGCGCTGGTTGTACCAGCAGAGAGCCCCATCCGGACCCGCGATCCAGGCTAATTGCGGTATGGCGTTGGCCATCGTCCGGAAGCGTTTTTCACTTTCCTGCAGTGACACCTCCGCCAGTTTTCGTTCACTGATGTCCGTCAGTTTGACGACGATGCCGTCAATACCTCCCCCCGTTGTCCGGTAGGGCAGGACCTGCATGATGAAGCTGCGGCCATCCTTCGAGGTCACCTCCCGCTCTACAGAAACGAGATCCTCCAGCACCTGCCTCGAATCGGCTAGAAGGCTCGAAAAATCGATGGTGATGTTTATATGATGAATGGCCCGGCCAATATCGTTTGGAGTAAGATTCAGAACAGCGCCCATTGCAGAGGAGAAGCGCTTGATGGAGAGTTCCCGGTCAAGAAAAACGATAGCAACCTCGGAGCTGGTGAAGAGGTTTTCCAGATCGCTGTTACTCTGGTTCAGTTCCTCCATTTTTCTTTGCAGTTCGGAGTTGACCGTGACCAGTTCCTCGTTGGTGGACTGCAGCTCTTCATTGGTGGATTGCAGCTCCTCGTTGACCGTCATCAGCTCTTCATTGGCCAAGGTGAACCGTTCATTGGAGGTTTCCAACTGCTCGCATGTGGATTGGAGCTGTTCGCCGGTAACGCGCAGCTGTTCCTCAAGGTGGCGGATGAGTGCGTTCCCGGATGCATCCTCGCCTGGTCTTACTTCTTCGCTGGAGAAAAAGTGAACCGGAGCGGGGACGGCGGGCTCGATAATGACCAAAGCCTGCCTGCCGGAGAGCGGCGGTTCCATGAGCGGCAGCACAGTGATGTTTATCGTTGTCGCTCCGCTTTCGGCAACTGCGGCTATCCCCTGGTAGGAGATCTCGTGCTGATGAGCAAACGCCTTATAAATGGCGGCCCTGAGCGCCGGCCGCAACTCCTCCCTGGCCATTTTCAGAAGGTCTCGCGTC
>JAJYAX010000181.1 GCA_021779275.1 Deltaproteobacteria bacterium
CGGGCGCAAGACCCAGCCGCTGCACCGAGTTTTCGGTAATCACCGACACAATCGTATCCCGTCCCTTGAGGGCAACGGTGACCACACTGTTGACGGCCCCTCTTTCAATCCGGACCACATTGCCGAGCCAAACGTTGCGAGCACTGATCTTCATTTCAATTCTTCTCAATGTTTTTAAGGTATTGAAGGCTTCTTCAGGAGAATGATTAAAAAAATTCAAAAAGCTTGCAAACTCACGGCGAAGGAGATTCGCCCGCTTCAGAAAATCATGCCCCGCTGCAGTGAGTACCGTCCCGCCGCCGCCGCTGCCGCCGACCTGACGGGTGATCAACGGCTGGGGCGAGAGGTTATTGAGGGTCTCTATTCTCTCCCAGGCGGCCTTGTAGCTCATGCCGACGGTCTTCGCCGCCTGGTTTATCGAGCCGCAGGCATGAATTTCCTCCAACAGGCGGACGAGTGGATTCTTGTCATCCGCACTGCCCATCATATAACGGAGAAAGAGAGAATCCGCAGATAGGGGTGGTTGTTTTTTGGTCATGGTTTTATCTCTAACGTATCGCTATTCCAATTCTGAATAACGATAGACAAAATTCTTGCAAAAGTAAAGCACAAGCAACAATAATTTGACATCGGCGGGATATAACTCTCTCATAATGGAAGGAGGAGAAGTCTATAATTGTAAGCTTCATAAGACTTCCAGCTTTCTTTTTTGGAGAGGAAGGTGTTATCCTGGTCTTTCAATTTTGATACATTCCTGCCGTCCTGAACAAATATTTCATGCGTGATAAAACTCATCCTGAAAGTGTGATACATGACGACCGAAGATCAAATCAAGGAAGTGGCCCTGGAGCTTATCCGTCAGATAGCCCCGGAGGCTGATATTGAAAATCTCGATCCCGCTGATCGATTGCGCAACCAGTTCGATTTTGATTCCGTCGATTTCATGAACTTCGCAGTTGCGCTGCAAACGCGTCTGAAGACAAAAATCCCCGAGGAAGATTACCCGCAGCTTGCGACACTGAATGGTTGCATCGCGTATTTGCAATCGAAATGTAACCCGTAGCCCTTCTTCAGAATCATCCTCGGCGACTAAAGCGTCAACGAGACGATCATCACTCCGGGGTCTTCCGGGTCGCGTCTTTTTTTAAATCCGAAGGCCTCGCAAAGTCTTAGCATGGACCTGTTCTCGGCCAGCACTTCCCCGTAGATCTCCCCGATACCCCGATTCCCGGCGTAATCGATAATGCGTCGCATGAGCAGCGGTCCCAGGCCCATGCCGGTCATGTCATGGTGAATGAGGATGTCGAATTCCGCCCGAGCGTTGTCCGGATCTGCACACAGGCGCACCACCCCATACAGCACCGGTTCTTTTTGAGCAGCGGGCTCGCAGAGGACCAGCGCCATCTCCCGGTCATAGTCAATCTGGGTTAAAAACGCCGCCATTTCATGGGACATGAACTGCATCGCATGCAGGAATCGCAGGCGAATCTCATTAGTAGTGAGTTTTGAGAAGAGCCTTTGAAACGCCGGTTCGTCCTCCGGACGTATGGGGCGAAGCAGCAGCGTCTGGCCATCGGGAAGTGTAATCACCTCCTCAAGCGCCTTGGGATACGGGCAAATCGCCAGTCGTTGTGCCGCGGGCACAGGCGATTTGGCCACCTTTATGCGCGCATCCAGCGCCAGCACGCCCTGCTCGTCGGCCAGCAGCGGATTGATATCCAGCTCGGCGATGTCTTCGATATCGCAGACCAGGTGCGAGACCTTGACCAGGGTCAGCGCAATGCCGTCCAGATCGGCGGCGGGCTTGCCGGTGTACCCTTCAAGCAGGCGGTAGACGTGCGTCCGGCGCATTAGTTCCCCGGCAAGCTGCATATTGAGCGGCGGCAGGGCAATGGCCGTATCCTGGATGATCTCGGCGTCCGCACCGCCCTGGCCAAACAGGATCACCGGGCCGAACCGCCCATCATTACGGACGCTTATGATCAGTTCCCTGGCTGTGCTTTCAAGAGACTGTCCGGGTGCAGGAGCTTGATCTGTCCCGACCACGGGGATTGTGTAAGCGGACAAAACGGCCTTGGCCTCTGCCCCGGTCAGCCAGACATGACCTTGAGACAAGGCGCTGTTTACAATCTCCCGGGCTTTATCCGTTTCCGGTTCGAAGACCTCCGGGACGTTGGGAGGCGTCTCCCTGAGCATCTTCTGGCTGATGCGGTAGCGCACCATCTGCATGAATCCGCGAACCGCTTCGTCCGGTGTTTCATAGGTCGGGATTCTGTTTTCGGCCAGTATCTTCCGGGCCTCCCGGGCGGAATCCATCCCCAGCCAACAGGTGAAAATACCCCGGGCGCCGGCCTTTGGCCCGCTTTCCTTAAGGGTGTCGGCCACCGCCCGGGCGGTGTCCGTGCTTGAGGACACCGCCGATGGGCAGTGAAGAACAAGCAAGGCATCCACGCCTTCGTCTGCAAGGAGCGCATGTATCGCATCGACATAGCGGCCCGGCGGCGCGTCGCCGCCGATGTCCACCGGGTTGTCGGGTGACCGGGAGGCCGGCAGCACGCTGTTCAGGCGGGAGATGGTCTCAGCAGACAGCTCGGCCAGGCGGCCCTTTTTATCGATCAGAACATCGGCGGCCATCATGCCCATACCGCAGCTATTGGTTAAAATTGCAAGGCGGTCACCCGGAAACGGATGGGACATGGCCAGGGTTTCCACCGCATCGAAGAGCGCCTGCATATCCCTGACCCGCAGCATCCCGGCCCGCTCAAAGGCGGCATTGTATACCGCATCGGCGCCGGAAAACAGCCCGGCCTGGGAAGCCACGATCCGGGCGCCCTCGAGATGGCGTCCGGATCGCACAACGATCACAGGTTTCATCCGGGCAGCCGCTCGGGCGGCAGACATGAACTTGCGGATATGGGTGACGTTTTCGATGTAGAGCAGTATCGCCTTGGCCTTGAAATCTGTTGCCAGATAATCGAGCATGTCGCCGAAGTCGACATCAGCCATGTTCCCCAGGGATACAATATGGGAAAACCCGATCCCCCTCGACGTGGCCCAGTCAAGTACGGAGGCCTGTATGGTTCCCGACTGGGCGACGAACGCGATATTTCCTTTCAGGGGCTGCACATGTCCCCAGCCGGCATTCAGGCCAATCCCGGGCGCCATGATCCCCAGGCAATTGGGTCCCATGATGCGCAGCAGGTAGGGACGTGCAGCGTCGAGCATCTGCTCACAGAGCCGTTGCCCTTGTTCGCTGCCGCCTTCGCGGAATCCCGCCGTTATCACCACGGCCGACCGTGTACCCAGGCTGCCGAGACTTTCAATCAGGTGCGGGACCGTCTCCGGCGGCGCGGCGATCACGGCGAGATCCGGAGTTTTTGGCAGACTGTCCAGATCAGGGTAGGTGGGAAGTCCTTCGATGGTGCTGCATTTCGAGTCAACGGCGAAGATATCTCCGCTAAATCCGGCGCATGCCAGATTGTGCGCCAGGACGGCGCCGGGAGAACCCGGTTTCTGGCCGGCGCCCACCACCACCACGGAAGAGGGATTGAACATGAAGGTTAGATTGCGGATACTCATTTAAAATCCTCCAGTGTCGAGAGGTCTCCTTCGGGCAGACCCAGCTCACGAGCCTTGAGCAGCCTCCGCATGATCTTTCCGGACGTGTTTTTGGGAACGTTGGCCGTAAATTCAAGCTCCTTTGGCGCCACTGCCGATCCCAGCCTCTTGCGGGCGAAACCGATGAGTTCCAGACGCAACGCATCGGTTGGCTTTATCCCGGGCTTGAGTGCGACAAATGCCTTCACGATCTCTCCAATAAGCGGGTCCGGCTTGCCGATGACCCCCGCTTCCGCAACGGCCGGGTGCTCCATCAGCGTACTCTCGATCTCAAAAGGACCCACCATGTGGCCGGAGGTCTTGATAATGTCGTCGGCGCGGCCGACAAACCAGAAGTACCCGTCCTCGTCGCGTTTTGCCAGGTCTCCTGTCAGATACCAGCCTCCGGCAAAGCACTTCCGGTAGCGCGCCTCCTCATGGAGATAGCCCCGGAACATGGAAGGCCAGCCCGGCCGCAGCGCCAGGTCTCCTTGAATGTCAGGCTCCTCGACCACCTTGACGGTATCTGCGCCCAGGCGATGGACAATAGCGGCCTCGATTCCGGGAAGAGGGCGTCCCATGGAGCCGGGCCGGATCTCCATGGCGGCAAGGTTGGCGATCATGATGCCGCCCGTTTCCGTCTGCCACCAGTTGTCATGGATGGGGAGCCCCAAGGCCTTCACGCCCCAGAGGACCGCCTCGGGGTTGAGCGGTTCCCCGACGCTGTGAATCAGGCGCAGATGGCTGAGATCGTAGCCCCGGACCGGCTCCAGGCCGAGTCGCATCAATCTGCGGATGGCCGTGGGCGCCGTGTACCAGACGGTTGCCTTCTGAGATTCGAGAATCCGGCACCAGCGCAGTGCATCGAAGTCCGCTTCATCAACTATGCTGGTGATCCCGTGGAGCAGGGGGGCGATGATTCCGTAGGACGTGCCGGTGATCCAGCCGGGGTCCGCCGTGCACCAGAAGACATCCTCCGGATGAAAATCCATGACATATTTTCCGGTCATATAGTGGCAGCATACGGCATTGTGGACATGGATCGCCCCCTTGGGCATTCCTGTGGTGCCGCTGGTAAAGTG
The DNA here is from genome assembly GCA_021779275.1 of Deltaproteobacteria bacterium. Taxonomy (GTDB): domain Bacteria; phylum Desulfobacterota; class Desulfobulbia; order Desulfobulbales; family Desulfocapsaceae; genus CAIUQR01. Next base: position 4,680 of record JAJYAX010000181.1, read on the forward strand.
CAGGACCGCGATATCTTCCGGCTCGGTGGGAGGGATTGTAAACGCCTCGCTTGCCTCCGCCATAAGAC
>JAJYAX010000182.1 GCA_021779275.1 Deltaproteobacteria bacterium
GACGCTGTCAGTGCGGGGCTGTCTACACCTGTGATCCAACCGGTCATAACGTCGGGGCCGCCATGGTGGAAACTCTTGTCTATGCCTGTGAAGATAAATGGGATTTTGCCTGGGAGCTGATGCCTGAGGATGATTATCTCACCGGACGAGTGGAAAATTACGATGAGATGACCCATCAGGTGGTTGATCTGAAAAATATAGACGGCCGTCCGGTGCGAGGCGTGCTCTACTTTGTTCGTCTGCATACGGAGATCTCCGATCTGTCCAGGCGGGTGAGTGAGAAGAAGCAGCAGCTGGTTGAACAGATGGGCAGTCAGTCTCCCGTTGCCGAACCCGTGGTTGAGCCTGAGCCCGACCGGAACCGCATTCGAAAAAAAGCGGATAAAAACAAGGTGAAGAGCCTGGTTTCGGCGGGGGATGTCGATGGGCTTGTCGCTTTATGTCTGGATGACAAAAAGACCTTACGATTACTGCAGCGCCTGCTCTACACCCCGCTCGATGAGGAACGGTGGCGTATCGCCTGGATTATCGGCAGGGTAACGGCCCGGGTCGCCGGCAGGGAACCCGGGCAGGTGGCCGAGTTGCTGCACCGGCTCTTCGAGGCCTGTTCCGATTCCGCCGCAACACCCTGGGGGATGGTGGAGACCATCGGCAGTGTGATTGCCGCAAGACCCGACATCTTCGGGGCATTTACCCGGCATCTCCTCGGATATATGGGGGAAAGATCAACCCAGGAGCAGGTGATCTGGGCCATGGCCGAGATTGCAGTCCTACGTCCGGACCTGATCCGGGACACCCCTTTTTACACACTCTTCCATTTTCTGGAGCATCCCGAACCGGCTATACGGGGGCAGGTGGCCCGGTTGCTGGGGCGGATCAAGGCCACGGAGGTTGCCGTTCAGCTCATGGGGCTGAAGGGTGATGCCGGGGAGTTGGTCATATGGGAGAATGGAAAGGCCCAAAAAACCACTGTCGCAACAGAGGCCGCTAGGGCGCTGGCCGCGATTCATGGAGGAAAAAGAGCATGAGCACATCTGTCCAGAGTATTGGGGATATCGCCCCGATGCAGAAGGGGAAGGGCGCCGGGATTGCTGATTCGGTGCAGGCCGATTATGAAAAGGGCAAGGAGCTGCTGGGGAGGGAAGAGTTTGCCCAGGCCGCTGTGGCCCTGCACAATGCCCTGGTCGGCTATCAGGAAAGAGAAGATCAGCAGGGGATTGCCAATGCATCCAACCAGATGGGACATGTCTGTCTGGCCAGGAAGGACTATGCTCAGGCCCTGAAGCACTACAACCGGGCCTGGGAGATCTGTGAAAAACTCCATGATCCCATGAGCCTGCTTGCCCTGTCCCATCAACTGATCCTTGTCTATCAAGGCCAGGGGGAGTTCAAAAAGGCCAAGGGAATTTGTCTTGACCTGCTGGAGAGATATCATGATAATAACGATCCTCGGGGGACCGTGGACGTGCTGGAAAAGATGGCTGAAATATATCTGGAGGCGGGGGAGGCGGCCCAGGCGGCGGATGTGTACCGTACCATCGCCTCTATTCATGCTAATTTCAAACATAAAAATATCGCTGAAGGGTATCTGCGCAAGGCAAAAGACCTTGAGCAACCCGACTGATACCCCTTGAGAACCTGCCCATGTTTACCGGAATTATTGAAGGAACAGGAAAGCTGCTGGAAAAACGGACGACTGGCGGCAGGGTAACCTTCAGGATACAGGCGGGCTTTGCTCTTCAGGACCCCCGTGAGGGAGAATCCATCGCCATCAACGGGGTCTGTCTGACTGCTTACAGCTTTCATGCTGGCTCGTTTCTGGCGGATGTCTCTCCGGAGACCCTCTCCCGGACCACACTGGGGGACCTGGCTGTTGGCGGCATGGTCAATATGGAAAGAGCCCTGCGTCTCTCCGACAGGCTGGGGGGGCATATCGTCTCGGGGCATGTGGATTGCGTATCCCAGGTCCTGGAAAAACGGCCTGCCGGTGAATTTACCATCTTCACCTTCGCCCTTTCCGACAGGATCGGCCGGTATGTGATAGAAAAAGGGTCGATTACCATTGACGGCATCAGTCTGACGGTGAACAGCTGCGGCGGCGGCCGGTTTTCGGTGTCCATTATCCCCCATACCCTGGAGGAGACCACCCTGGGCCTGCTGCGAAAGGGCGGGCGGGTGAATGTTGAGGGTGACATCATAGGGAAGTATGTGGAAAAGCTCCTCTCCCCCGGACAGTCGACTGCTCGATCTTCGGATGATGAGAGGATGAGCCCCGGGTTTTTGGCGCAGCACGGATTTTTTTAGTACGTCTTTTTATAATTCAACCACTTATGTGAGTATTATGGCAGTCAGTCCTATTGAAGAGGTAATTGAGGATATCAGGGCCGGAAAGATGGTTATTCTGGTCGATGATGAGGATCGTGAAAACGAAGGCGACCTGTGCATGGCCGCCGAGTCGGTGACAACCGAGGCGATTAACTTCATGGCCAGGTACGGGAGAGGGCTCATCTGTCTCACTCTCAGTCCGGACCATGTAGAGAGATTGGAGTTGCCCATGATGGTCGCCAATAATAAATCGCCCTACGGCACCGGCTTTACCATAAGCATCGAGGCCAGAACCGGGGTCACGACAGGGATATCGGCCGCGGACCGGGCGCGGACCGTCCAGGTGGCGGTGGACCCGAAGTCCGGCCCCCGCGACCTTGTCAGTCCCGGTCATATCTTTCCGCTCAGGGCGCGCAAGGGCGGGGTTCTGGTCCGGACCGGCCAGACCGAAGGGTCCGTCGATCTGGCCCGTCTTGCCGGGATGACCACCGCCGGGGTGATCTGTGAGATCATGAATGAAGACGGAACCATGGCGAGAATGCCTGATCTGGAAAAATTTGCGGTCGAGCACAACATGAAGATAGCGACCATCGCCGATCTGGTGGCCTATCGCCTTCGTCGGGACATGTTGATACACAGGGTTGCCGAGGCCCGGATTCCTACCGAGACTGCAGGAGAGTTCAGGGCCATCGTCTATACCAATGACGTGGACTCCTATGAACACCTGGCCCTGGTGAAGGGGACCATTGATCCGGAAAAGAGGGTCCTGGTGCGGGTCCATTCCGAATGCCTGACCGGTGATGTCTTTGGCTCCTCGCGGTGCGATTGCGGGCTGCAGCTGAATGCCGCCATGCGGATGATCGATCAGGAAGGCTGCGGCGTTCTCCTGTATATGCGGCAGGAGGGCAGGGGGATCGGGCTGATTAATAAGATCAGGGCCTATACGCTTCAGGATGAGGAAGGCATCGATACCGTCGAGGCCAATATCAAGTTGGGGTTCAAGCCCGATCTCCGCGATTATGGAATAGGCGCCCAGATTCTCCGGGATCTCGGCGTACGGAAGATGGGACTGTTGACGAATAATCCAAAAAAGATTATCGGACTTGATGGGTACGGCCTTGAGGTCGTGGATCGATTTCCCCTGGAAATTGAGGCCGGGGATGAAAACAAAGGGTATCTTCAGTGTAAACGCGATAGAATGGGACATCTCATTCAGGTGGATTGATCTTTCTCCCGTTTATGGACCCTGTACTATTAATTTTAGAAAAAGGCGGAGACAATGGTAAATGTGATTGAAGGGCACCTTAAGGCGGATGGAAAGAAATTTGCCATTATTGTCGCACGGTTTAATTCATTTATTGCGGAGAAGCTGCGGGAAGGGGCGATTGACACCCTGCTGCGCTCGGGGGCATTGGACACGGATATCGATGTTGTCAGGGTTCCGGGCGCCTTTGAGATACCCCTCGTCGCCAAGAAACTTGCTTCCTCACAGAAATACAATGCGGTCATCTGTCTTGGGGTGGTGATTCGCGGGGCGACACCCCATTTTGACGTGGTGGTCAACGAGGTGTCCAAGGGGTCGGCACAGGTGGGATTGGAGACCGGGATTCCGGTACTCTTCGGCGTGCTGACCACGGAGAATATCGAACAGGCCATCGAACGATCCGGCACCAAGGCCGGAAACAAAGGCTCCGAGGTTGCCGTAGCCGCCATTGAAATGGCAAACCTGATGGCCAATCTTCGCTGATATTTCACGTTTTTTGTCCGGAACTCCTAATGATGTCGATGGGGCTGTTGCGAGGATGGTGATACCGCCTCCGGCAGCCCCGTTTTGGTCTGAATCTTTTTGTAGATTATTTTATGGGAATACGTAGAAAGGCCAGGGAGTCCGCCCTGCAGTTTCTTTTTCAGGATGATTTCACCGTCGATGATATCCATCGGGGCGATATCGGTGAGCGCTTTGACCTGTTCTGCAGCCTCTATCAGGTGAACAGGCAGGCGCGGCCCTATACCCTGGATCTTGTGAACGGCATTCTGCAGAGCCGTGACCATGTCGACAGCCTGATAAGCCAGTGTGCGAAAAACTGGCGTCTGGAGAGAATCGCGATAACCGACAGGAATCTTCTGCGCATCGGAGTCTTTGAGATGCTGTACTGTGAGGATGTCCCCGATCAGGTTGCGATCAACGAGGCGGTTGAAATTGCCAAGCGGTATGGCAGTGAAGAATCGCCGGCCTTTATAAACGGTATCCTTGATGCGGTGAAAACCCTGATTCGCACCTGAATCCCCGGAAATCCCGTCGGCAGTCAGGTGGGTGGCGTGATACCATCTCTTGCATTTTTCTCGATTTTTTATTACACCTTTCTAAGTTGTTCTTTCTGTTTTACCGGCAAGTGT
>JAJYAX010000183.1 GCA_021779275.1 Deltaproteobacteria bacterium
AAAAGCGCCTTTACATAGACGGCCGACGCTGCCGCGCAGACAGGGGTTGAGCACCAGGCAAGGACCGGAGATGTCCGGTGCGGGACCGCCTGTCTTGCGCCCGAGGTAGAGGACAAAATTGCCGGGAGACCGGCCCGTGGTCTCCAGCTGACGGATGCGTCCGATCTCGGATCCGACATTTCCCAGGGCGCCGGGGTGTGCAAAAAGCAGGGGCTGCAAGCCGGAGCCGTCAACCAGCGCCAGAAAATCGTCAATCCGGAAGGTATGCACGCAGGGGTGCAGGAGGGCGTCGGCCAGTCCGGAGGCGGAGGCCGTCTCCGAGGAGTTCTCAACAAACCGGCTGAGGCGTGAGCCGGGTCTTGCCCGGGCAAGGATTCGCTTTATTGATTTTATATCCTGTATTGAAAGCAGCCTCAATGCCCGGCGCAGGGATTCCTCCTCGCGCCGGGCATAGCGGCTGTAGACCATGATCCGGAGAATCCCCCCATCTGTGAGCCGCTCCGCCAGAGCCTTCAGACCTTGCGGAGGATCTTCCAGATGGTGCAGGACCCCGTAGGCGTCGATCAGGCCGAATCTGCCGTCAGTCACCCCGGGGTCACAGAGATCCCCGGCTGTAAATGTGACCCTCCGCCTCCCGTGCAGCAGACAGTGCAGACGGGCCCGCTGGAGACTGCGCCGGGACAGGTCAAGGGCGGTGATGGGTATCCGGGGGTTGGCCACGGCAAAGGGATAGGGGGAGAAGCTGCCGCAGCCGGCAATCAGGATCCGCCTGGCCTCGACCGGCGGCAACCTGCCGTTGAATCGCGCCCAGAGGGCCTCAAGATTCAAGGCATAGGTATCGCAACAGCGGACCGATGCCGCCAGCGGATAGGAGGGGTAGGGATATTCTTCATAATGGCGGCGGACGGCATCTGACATGGGGTATCTGTAGCAGGTCCGATGCGCAAATTCAAGAGAAGTCTCCTCAAAAAGCCCGGACCTGCAGATCCAGACGGGATCCCCTTCCGAAGGGGGGCAGCCTACGCGTATAGCTTCATTATCCGCCGGTGGGCGGACAATCGCTCCCGCCACCGTTCGAGTGCGCAGCAGCTGTCATGCCAGCGGCTCAGCTCACCCTTGGGCGGACCGGCGGGAGGAGCGAATTTCCGGAAAAAGTCGGCGCTGGTTGTCTTGTGTTTTTCCTCCATGGCCCCAATCTGTTTTTCAAGCTTTCTGATCGCCCCTTCGCAGACGTTTATCTCCCGCCGGGTTGTTATCCGGATTTCATCATATTCGATGGCCATCGCGTCATCTTTGGTTTTCGTAGAAGGGATAAGAGGGAGGGTCTCCCCGCCCTCCGCCTGTTTTTCAAACTGATTTGGATTTAATGTCCGGCCGGAAAAAAGGTATAGCTGACCCAGAGCAGGATGCCGATCAAGGCCGTCCCCAGGATAAGACTGGTGGCGATGAGCTTTTTCTCCACCGGCATCAATGGTTCATACTCCTCGGCCATCCGGGATATTTCATCGGAGAGTTTCGGTTTTTCAGTCATTTTGTCCTCCTGCTGTCACGAGATTACCGGCGGTTTCACGCCATGGAAGAAGAGCCACGAAATCAACAGGCCGATCCAGATGATAAAACCGAAAAGAGAGATCACATAGACCGCGGCCAGCCGGCCTATCCCCTCCTCCCAGAGCTTCTTGAAATTCGAGACCAGGCCGATGGAGAAAAAGGTCAAGGCGAAGAAGAAGGTCCGGAAGACATCGGCCTCACCGGTGGCCGTCGTTGCAGACGCCTTAAGGGAAGGAACCTTCAGGAGCAGGACCAGCATCAGAACAAAGGTCAGGATATAGCCGATGACAAATTTCGGGAAGCGCCTCCAGATCTCATCGGCTCCGACCCGCTCCCCGGGTTTCTTTTCAATATAGGCACACCAGATCCAGGCCAGGACAAAGGCCCAGACACCGATAAAGACATCGATAAAGATCTTCACGGTGGCGGCGGTATTCATGATCCAGTCCGCCTCGTATTTGACCCCCTGCTCGGCCAGGGCCTTGGCCCGGATCAAGCCGTCGACGATCTGACCGCTGGCCACAGCCGCCCCGTCGGTTTTCACCGCCAGCCCCATCCAGGCGCCTGCCACCATGGGCTCTTTATAGAGAAAATGCTGGGCAATGAAGGGCAGAAAGAGAAGCTCCACCACCGCAAAGATGACCACCAGAGAGGAGACCATGATCGGGATTATCGGCCGGGCCCGGATGGCGCCGCCGGTGGCGATGGCGGCCGAGACACCGCAGATCGAGATACCCGAGGCCAGAGGGGCCGCCCATTCCTTGCTGAACTTGAAATACTTTCTCGCCAGCCAGTAGACCAGCGCCCAATAGATAAGATAGGCCTCGATGATCGCGCAGAGGCCCCGGAACATGATGGCCGAGGCCAGGCCAAGGGCGCCTGCCGCCTTTACCCCGATCAGGGCGCCCAGGATGACGATGGCTGTTTTGATATACCATTCCGGCCGGGTGGCCTCTTTCAGGGTCTCGGCGAAGGCCGGAAAAAAATTGCCGATAAAGAGCCCGCCGAGCAGGGCGACGATAAGACCCGCCTCCCCGGTCAGCTTCAAGGACCAGGTAAGACCGAATTGCTTCATTCCCCCCGGCGTATTGACGGCAACGTTCGCCTGATTCCCTATGGCGACGCAGATGAAAGTCAGCCAGAAAATAACGGTGAAACCGTAGATAAATTTCCCTATATTTCCGCCCAGGGCCTTTATGCCGATGCAGAGGATGGCAGTAAAGGCCAGATAGGTGAGGAAAAGTGCGGTCCAGCCCGAAAGGCCGGCATAGGTTTTTGAAATCGGGGTCACAATCTTGGCAAAATCCGTCCAGGTGTTGACCTTAAATCCCCACCCGAGAAGATCCACCCCGCACATCACTCCCAGGGACAAAAGAAAAATTAAAAGGCCGATCCAGACCGACCACCAGTCTTCGCTCTTAAAGAGTCCGCCCCCTTCGCTTGTCATACTCCAACCTCCTGTAATTTAATTTAAACGGCAGCATTCAGTATTCCGGACAATCTTTTACTCCGCAGGGGAAATCCATCGCCTCCTCGTACCCTGTACAAAAACCCCCGCCCAGTGAAACGAACACGACACGCCCTTTTAATTACCTAAAAAAACAGGATGGAAAAACGGCTACACTTTTTACCTGTCCTGTTTTTTAGTATTCTTTCAAGATTGTTCTCTCACATTCATAGAGCGGAGTAACAATCTGAGAAACATTTAGAGGATACGGTAATTCTATGTGATAAAATCGGAGAAAAGCAAGGAGAGAAACGGTGAAGAACTTTTTTCTATGCAAGGAGTAGGCCCCGCAGCGGCGGCCTACTCCTTGCAAAAATCAGGCGATCTTCTCGTAGAGATCTTTTTTGGCGCCGCAGATCGGACATTTTTCAGGCGGAGCGCCCAGTTCGATATGACCGCAGACCGGACAGAGATAGAAGTCGCTCACATCCAGATCCTTACCGGCCCTGGCAGCCTCAATGGCCTTTTTATACAGCTGGGCGTGAACCGCCTCGGCCTTCACCGCAAACATGAACATGGTCTTTCCTTTATGACCTTCCGCCTTGGCCAGCTCCACCATCGGCGGATACATCTTTGTGAATTCAAAGGTCTCGCCATCTATGGCCGACTGCAGATTATCGACCGTCGAGCCGACATGATCCAGGGCCTTCAGATGCGCCTCCGCATGAATCCGTTCGGCCTCGGCGGTGGTCTTGAAAAGCCTGGCGATATTGGTAAGCCCCTCTTTCTCGGCCATCTTGGCAAAGGCTCTATATTTCTGGTTGGCCTGGCTCTCGCCGGCAAAGGCTTCCTGCAAATTTTCCGCTGTCGATGTCATAATCTTCTCCTGGTAAAGAATCGGTTAATAAAAAGAGGGTTTCTTGTCTTCCTACGCAGACTTGAACACAATACCATCAGCACTTTAAGCATGGTTTTTCTGAAGGCAATGAGAAAAAGTATCATTCTCCTTTTCGAGACGCCATCAGGCGGCAGGGTGCAAAAAAACCCTTTTCTCCGGCCTATTCGGGAAGCAATAGGACGTTCAGGAACAGTCAGGACAGAGCCCAAAAAACTCAAGATGGTGTCCTTCGACCGTAAAACCGGTCTGTCTGGCGATCAGTTTTTCCAGGACGGACAGATCACAGTCGCTGCATTCCACGGCCTTGGAGCATACTCGGCAGACGAGCATATGGGAATGCCCGGACCTGGAGACGACAAACCGGTGCTCCCCCGTCTGCTCATGGACCCATTTCAGGTAGCCCATATCCTGCAGGGCCCTGATGGTCCGGTACACGGTTGCCTGACCGATCTTTTGCGGCGCCAGGATCACAGTCACCTGGGAAATCGTCAAGCCATCGGGATTTCCCTCAAATATCCGCCACACCGCCTCGCGCTGCGGGGTAAATCGCAGACCGGTCCTGTTAAACTGGCGCCGGAGTTCTTCCATTGACAAGGCTTCAATGGTATTCATAGTTGACATCATTTATCAATAATGCTAGCTTTAAGCTTGCGTGATATTTTTGCAAAACCGGTCCGAAACGATCTCTCTACCAGGAGAGTTATCCACTATATCATGCACATAAAATCAATTCCATTCCGGACGACATTTTTTTAGGTAATGGACGAAACTTTATTAAATGATAACATTTTTCATATAGAGGATGCAATGGCGAAC
>JAJYAX010000184.1 GCA_021779275.1 Deltaproteobacteria bacterium
TTCCGATCTTTCTTTGGCTATCTGGTAGACAAAATCCGCCGCCATGGATTTCGGGATTCTGGATGGCCGAAAATTCATTTTCTCTGCGGTCTCCTCCATCAGGATCGCTCCCAATGGGCCGACAAGGTCGATGAGTGTTTCTCTGAGTTGTGTGATAAAAACTTCATCGACACAGACTATCTTTTGTTGTACTTCCTCAATGAGTTTGAGTTTGTAGAGCTTCATAAAGCTCTCTTTGAAAACAGCCGGATCCATTCCAATCTCTTTCGCAGTTTCAAGGATCGGCTTGTTTGCATCGATTGCCATCAGAAGCTTGAGCATTCCGGCATCGAAGACTGTGTCGTCGTATGCAGTAAAATTCGTTTTTCTAAATCGCGCGTCCTGTAGTTTTGTCACTCTTTCGTTCCCTCGCTGACACAAGATAAGTAAATACAGTATTCTCTTGAAAAACAGAAAATACCACTTGGTACAAGTGTTCGAAATGATAGATAAATAGCTAACGCGCCCTTGTCGTCCGCTCTCCGTACGCACACCAACTTCGGAGAATCCGACCAAGGGGATGGTTGCAAAGCACCGGCAGGATATTGTAGCGGCAAGAAAGAATGGTCGTGAACTGCCCCCCGCAATGAACCCCAATCCGGTCAGCGTGATCCGTGAGTTTGCGTGTTAATGAATGTCAACGGATCCATCGAAAACGGTATCACACATCGTGGCACCATAGCGCCAACGATAGATTTTTATGAGATTGAAAATTAACACTTCATACCTAACCGGTACCACAATAAACACTGTAATGTCAAATGATAAATGCATATCTTTATCCGGAGCAGGTTCGTTCTGTTGAATTCATGCAGATGAAGAGAAGGTCGGGTTCTGAGGAGATGATTTTCAAGCGGCATATGGATTGAATGCTCTGCAATCAACAGACAAAGGAGGGGGCATAGGGTCCTGTGGAAAGTATGTGTGAACACGACCCGCGGGGGTTGAGGTTGATCCACTTCAGCGGGTGGGGGCTTTACAACTCTCTGTTCTCTCTGTATAGGTGGAGGGTGCAAGAGGGATGGTGAAGGCAGGAGACAGTGAACCGACGGCCCGGAAAGGAATGTGCGGCTCTGACTATTGTATCTACGGGGTGAAGAAGTGGAGTGGAACTTTCAAGGCATTGAATTTTTGCATCGTCCGGATGTGTATGTGGGGTCGTTTGATAATGCAAAAATGCAGGCCCGGCATGAAGAACTCAAACGAAACAGGCTTGATACGTTAAAAAAAGCGGTTCAGGAAACCAAGGATCCTCTGGACGCGATGCTGAAACTGCATAAGCTCGACCATATTCGATTCCTGTTGAATAACAGTCGGGCCTTCAGAGACGCCGGAAGATTCGAGGCGGCGGTGCTCGAACTTTATACCAAGACCAATTCACCGTTTCTTTGCGGCGGCGATTTTGCCGTCTGGGATGAGTTGTTCGAATCCTGCGCGAGAGAGAGACTCTCTGCTCTGGGAGATCCCTTTCCCCTTGAATCGGCCATAGTGTACAGGATTTCGGTAACGGGGATTGAGAGGGGGCTCAGCTGGACGCTGAGCAGGGAATTGGTGAAGCGTTTTGAGGACCGCTGGCAGGAGCAGGGCATAGGAAGAGCAAAAATCTACACAGTGGAAACAACCGGAAAAAATGTTCTTATCTACCTGAAAGGCCGCCACGATGAAGAGGTTATTCTGGAGCCGCAGTTTGTCCGGACAGCGCCCATCTTGGAGCTCTGATACTTCAGGTCATTTCGCTTTTTACATGTTTTCCGGTCAGGCCTATCCACTTGCCATTACTGCATTACTTCCGGTTCGACTCTAAGGTCGAAGAAATCCCTGGCGTTTTTGTAGAGTATTTTTTCAAGGGTGCGCGACGAGAGATTCTTTCCTTTCAATATCTTCAGCTCTCTATCCCAGGCATAGGGGATGTTGGGAAAATCAGATCCGTACATAAGTCTGTCGGATCTGTATCGGCCGAGATCAATTGTCCCCTTTATCGGAAAATAATCGGCAATGGCCATTGTGGTGTCCAGCCAGAGATTGTCGTATTTTTCAATCAAATTTTTGTAGGCCGTGGTTTCATCAAGACCCAGATGGGGGACACATATTTTAAGATCCGGGAAATCGTGCAGGATGCGCTCGAATTTTTCTGCGCTGCAAAGTTGGTAGGGGTCGCAACGGTATGCCGAACTTTTGGGTTCTCTGCCGATATGCATGACAATCGGTTTTTTATTGGCCCGGCAACAGTCATACAGGCGGGCCATGGGCTCGCTGTTCATGTCGAAGCACTGAACATGCGCATGCAGTTTCAGTCCTCCCAGTCCTGAATCAAAGGCCTTCTGCAGGAGTTTTTCCGCATCGGGTTCGCCTGGAAAGACAGTGGCCAGTCCTGTAACCCTGCCGGCAAACTCGCTGCATTTTTCAGCCATGTAGCCATTCAGCAGGGTTGCAATTCCGGGTTTATGGGCATACTGGAAGGCGATGATATGCTGTATACCATGTGACAACAGGAACTCAAAGACCTGGGATGAGGTCATCTGATATCTGATATGCCAGCCATTTTCATCAAACCACTTCCATATTGCGGAAAAGATTGTGCGGGGGAAAATATGGACATGGGCGTCAATTACCGCCGGAAGCCCCACAGGAACTCTCGGATCTTCCTGATCATGGAGCGATGGCATATTGGGATTCAGCATGTCTCCTCTTTCTCCTTGTTTACAGGCCTAAAACGTGGAGTTCCACGGCCTTCAGGGCATCGGCAGCCGAACTCGTAATACCGCCTGTATAGCCTGAGCCTTCACCTAGCGGGTATATATTTTTTATGGTTACCGATTCATATGTTGCATTGCGGGTGATGCGCACAGGAGATGAGGTTCGTGTTTCCGCCCCCAATATTACTGCATGAGGTGAAACAAAGAGGGGGGCTTTCTCCTTCCATTGAGCGAAGGCGGCCGACAGTGCGTTGACCACAAATTCCGGGAAAATAGCTTTCATATCAGCGGGAACTGCGCCCATCTTATACGAGTTTTCATGCAGGCCTGCAGAACCCCTCTCACCTAAAAACTCCATCAGGTTCTGCGCCGGAACCTTCCACGTCTCTTGACCCGCCATAAAGGCCTTGCGCTCGATTTCCTTCTGGAACTCTATGCCGGCCAGGGGGGAGGCCGAGGGGTAATCATCCGTATGACAACTTACCACCAGCGCTGCATTGGAAAAGGCCGATGACCGGTGCGAGTAACTCATCCCGTTTACGACCAGCAGGCCTTGAGCGGATGAGGCGTTAATGACCTCGCCTCCGGGGCACATGCAGAAGGTATAAACTCCCCTCCGGATTTTCCGGTCGGTATAATTCAAGGAATAGGTGGCTGCCCCTAACTCACGGCAGTCCTTATATTTATTTCCATACCGCCAAAGATTGATTGTCTCGGCGGGATGTTCGATTCTCACACCGACGGAAATCGGCCTTTGCTCCAGAGCAATGCCTTTGCCGGACAGCATCGCCAGGGTGTCGCGTGCGGAATGTCCCAAGGCGAGATAAATATGAGAAGAGAGGTATTCCTGCTCGCCATTTACAACTATCCCAAAGGCCGCACCCTCCGCTGTCAGGATGTCCGTCATCTTTGCCCCGTAGTAGATCTCGCCGCCCCTGTCGAGGATATAGTTTCTTATATTCCGAACAATTGAGCAGAGGACGTCAGTCCCCAGATGGGGCTTGCCGATGTAGCCTATTTCCGCCGGGGCGCCAAATTTAATGAGCATCTGCAGCACCCGATTGGTGGAACTCGAATTCAAATCTCTCCGGGAAAACAGTTTCCCGTCCGAGTAGGAACCGGCGCCGCCTTCGCCAAACTGGATATTTGATTCAGGATCTATCTCCTTTTTTTGGATGAACCGTTGAACGTCGATGGAGCGGTCTTCTATCTTTCTCCCTCTTTCAAATATCAGGGGCTTAATCCCATGATCAATGAGGGCAAGGGCTGCAAACATGCCGGCGGGACCGAAACCTACGACCAGAGGCCTGTCCTTCATGCGGGTGATTTTCCTCTCCGCTGGTATCTGCTCGGTGTAGAGAGGGAAATTTTGCGTATTTTCAAAGTTCCCGGCAATGCCGACAACCATCGAAAGATTGTAAAAGAATTGTTCTTTATCGCTTATGTCCAGTGATTTACTCAGAATTTTCGCAACGGTTATATCTCCTTCACCGATCTGCAGAATGTTTGCCGCAGCCCTTGCATAGGCGTCCATTCCGTCTCTCTCAACGGGAATACGCAAACGTATACAGAGTAAATTCACGGAGCCTCCCTCTTTTTTCATAAACCGGCTAAAGAAATAGCCTCTATTTTCCCCATATACATTTTGCTCCGGCTCCGATATCGGGCCGATATTTTCGCTGCAGCCCTATCAAGAAATTCCGTAAAATCTGATCTTTGCATTGACGATAGTGCTTATGACCCGGCACTCGGAAAAATGCGCTGAGTTCATGGGCGCTCAGGCGCAGATCAGCCAGATCCATGATCTGCAGAATATCTTCACCTTTCAGGTCTAACGCAATTCTTAATTTCCGGAAAATGATATTGTTGGATAATCGCTTCTCCGGCTCAGGTTGCGGCCCTTCCCGCTTGCCGCGTCTCTCCCGAATCAACCCGTTGAGAAAAATCGCCAGCTGGGTGTCGCTGCAATGTTC
>JAJYAX010000185.1 GCA_021779275.1 Deltaproteobacteria bacterium
CGACTCTCCCGTTGTCCCGCAGGGGACAATGCCATGCGTGCCGTTCTCAATCTGGAACTCGATCAGTCCGACCAGTCCCTGCTCGTCAAGCACTCCGTTGTTGAATGGCGTTACAAGCGCCACCAGTGCACCCTGAAATCTTTCCATACCCCACCTCCTTATGTTCTTCCGAGACTCACTTCCCTCTTCTACATCAGAGATTCAGCAGTCAGTTTTCCTTCATAGATAATCCTGGCCGGGCCCTGCAGAAAGACCTTCTCCGCCCCCGCCCCCTCTGCACGATCAAACAAAACGGTCAAGGATTCCCCGCCGGAGGTGATGCAGCGCACCGGAGACGCCGCCCTGCCCAGCATCGCCGCAATGAGGGCTGCGGCCACGGCCCCGGTGCCGCAGGCCCTGGTCTCATCCTCGACGCCCCGTTCATAGGTCCGCACCTGCAGGGCGCCGTCCGGCAGCAGCCTGACGAAGTTCGCGTTGGTCCCGGCGGGCTGAAACAGGGGGTGAAAACGGACCTGCCGTCCCCATTCCCCGACCGGGGTCTCGTCATCATCGACGAAGATCACCGCATGAGGGACACCGGTATTGATGAAATAGACCTCCCGGTCCATCTCTCCCAGGCGCAATTGAAGATCCGGTCTGAAATCAAAGGGGGCCGTCATGCGCAGACGGACATCCCCGCTCTCCTCCAGGACCTGGGCCTCAATAATCCCGGCCAGGGTCTCGAAGGTCATCTTCGGACCGGTGATCGCCTGCGTGAAGGCAAAGCGGGCGGCGCAGCGCGCCCCGTTCCCGCACATCTCCGCCACCGACCCGTCGGCATTATAAAAACGCCAGCTGAAATCGGCCCTGTCGGAATCCTCGATCAGGATCAGGCCGTCGGCGCCGACGGAAAACATGCGCCGGCAGATCCTCCTGGCCAGTTCCGGCTGCTCCGCCACCGGGACAAAGGGATGCCGATGATCCATGATGATGAAGTCATTGCCGGTACCGCTCATCTTGGTGAAGGCCAGCGGAAAATCAATGATCATGTCCATCCTCCATACAGTCGGGGATAGCCTCGCCCTGGATCAGCTGCTCCAGGGTCTCACGGCTGCGGATCACCGCATACCGGCTGCCGTCGACCAGCACCTCGGGCGCCCGCGGCCGGGAGTTATAATTCGACGACATGGAAAAACCATAGGCCCCGGCGCTCATCACCGCCAGCAGATCGCCCTGGACCACCCCGGCAAGCTCCCGGTCCCTGGCGATGAAATCCCCGGTTTCACAGACCGGACCGACAACATCCACGGTCTCCCGGGCGGCGCCGGTCTCGCGGACTGGCTGGATCTCATGAAAAGCGCCGTACAGACTGGGACGGGCCAGATCGTTCATCGCCGCATCGACGATAACAAATTTCTTCCGGGCCTCTTCAGCCCCATTGGTCTTGGTATACTGCACCTCCGTCACCAGGACCCCGGCATTGCCGACAAGCACCCGCCCCGGCTCCAGGATCAAGGTGCAGTCCAGACCCACAAGCTCCCGGCGGACGGCTGCGGCATACTCAGGAAGTTGCGGCGGCGTCTCATCGTCATAGGTGATCCCGACCCCTCCGCCCAGATCGATATACTGGACGGAGACCCCCTTTTCGGCCAGGGCGCCGACAAAGGCACGGATCTTTCGTATCGACTCCACAAAGGGTGAGATCCGGGTGAGCTGCGAACCGATATGACAGCTTATCCCCTTAACAGCTATCCCCTCCATGGCGGCCGCCCTCCGGTAAAGCGACATGGCCTCCTTAATCGGGATGCCGAATTTGTTTTTGGCAAGCCCCGTGGAGATATAGGCATGGGTCAAGGGATCGACATCGGGATTCACCCTGAAAGAAACCGGGGCCTCCAGGCCCAGGGTGAGGGCAATCCTCTGCAAGCGATCCAGCTCCTGGGCGGACTCGACATTGAACAGCAGGATGCCTGCCGCAAGGGCCGCGCGCAGTTCCTCTTCGGTCTTGCCGACGCCTGAGTAGATGATCCGGCCGGGATCTATACCCGCCTTCAGGGCCCGGAAGAGTTCTCCCCCCGAGACGATATCGGCGCCTCCGCCGGCCTTGGCGAAAAGATGCAGGATGGCGATATTGGAACAGGCCTTGACCGCAAAGCAGGTCAGATGCGGGATACCGGCAAAGCCTGAGTCAAAGGCCTGAAAATGCCTGAGCAGGGTCTTCCGGCTATACAGGTAAAAAGGTGTCCCCACCGCTGCGGCAATCCCGGCCACCGCGGTCTCTTCGCAGTAGAGTTCTCCCTTCCGGCGTGTAAAATAATTCATTGTGCCTCCTCTCAAACTCCGCTGACCGATACCCGATCAGTGCCTGAGAGTCACCTCCATCGAGTGTTCACTCTCATTGGGCTTTTTGGCCGTATCGAAGGCGGTCACCGAATAGTACATCCGGACGGCCCCGGGCACATGCTCGTCGGTAAAGGACAGGGTGGCGGCATTGGTCTCACCCAGCAGAATCGGGGTCTGCTGATTTGCAGGCCTCCGGTAGATCCGGTAACCTGCGACATCGCTGTCCGTGGATTTTTCCCAGTACACCTTGACGCCCTTCTCCATGCCGATCACGCCGACGCCTGCAGGAGGCGACGGTGGCCGCATGTCCACCGGGATGACGCTGATCTCTTCACTGGTGCCGCCGCCGGCGATATTTCCTTCCAGGAGCAGGAGACTCTGGACCTTATAAAAATATTTCTGGTCGATGATGAACCTTCTGTCAACAAATTCAGTGCCGGAGACAGGCTCACCCATGGTCTCGAATCCCTCGCCGCCGTGACTGCGCAGCACCTGATATTCCACCGGCATATCGACCTTCCGGCCATCCATATAGGTGGTGACCGGACTCCAGCGGATGGCCACCCTGCCGTCACCGATCTCGGCCTTCACCCCTTCAGGGGCGCTGGTCGGCGTGTGCCAGACAAAGGAGATGATATTGGAGTCATCACTGGAGGCCCACCAGCTGGTGCGGGAACGCACCTTGAAAAAATATTTATGCCCTGAGCGCAGAAGAGAGGTCAGATAGGTCCCCTGACGCCTGGTCTCCTGGGCCGAGATACCGCCGGGGAGGATCTGGGGTTCGCCGAAGGGGATGGGACAGGTGTTGCAATAGTCAGCGAGAGGCACCACCGCCCTGTACAGTTCAAAGGACGAAATCTCGTGAAGATCCGTGCCCTTGACCGTCTGCACCGGATAGGACCAGGTCAGCTTGACCCCCTTCTCGTCAACGGTGTAGCGGAGATCCTCAATGGGCTTGGGAACCACGTTTTCCGGCGGCACCGGATAATTTTTATACCCGCAGCCAGCGGCAAACAGTAAGGCACCTGCAAGCAACATAAATCCGGCAATATGCCTCCCCTTCCGCATCTTCATGTGCTTATCCCCATTTGTTGTTCGGCACAAGCAACGGCCTCCCGGACCCGCAGGAGGCTGGTCCCTCCCTCTGAGACGCGGCTGTTGATCGAACCTTCCACGGTCAGAACCGCATAGACATCACTCTCGATTACGGGAGAAAAGGTCTGCAGCTGCTCCAGGGTCAGCTGATAGAGCTCGCAGCCCCGGGCAATACAAAAGGCCACGGCCCGGCCGACGATCCCGTGGGCCTCGCGAAAGGGCACGTTCTTTACAACCAGATAGTCGGCCAGATCGGTGGCGGTGATGAAACCTGTCCCAGTCGCCTCCTGCATCCGCTCGGTCTTAAAGGAGAGATTGCCCAGGAGCTCCGCCATGATGGCAAGAGAGGCGGAGACGGTATCCACCGCATCAAAGACCGGCTCCTTATCCTCCTGCAGGTCGCGGTTATAGGTAAGCGGCAGGCCCTTCATCAAGGTGACAAGGGTCATCAGACTGCCCACCACCCGGCCGGTTTTCCCCCGGATCAGCTCCGGGATATCGGGATTTTTCTTCTGCGGCATGATGGATGAGCCGGTGCAGAAGCGATCAGCGATATCGACAAAGGAAAATTCCTGGCTGGACCAGAGCACCAGTTCCTCGGAGAGCCGGGACAGATGCAGATGGGTCATGGTGCAGCAGCTGACGAACTCAATGGCAAAATCCCTATCGCCGCAGGTATCCATGGAGTTGGCGGTAACGCCGGCAAAGCCCAAGGAACGCGCCACATGCCGCCTGTCGATGGGCAGACCGGTGCCGGCCAGGGCGGCTGCGCCCAGCGGCAGGAGGTTCATCCTTTTTTGGCAATCCAGCAGACGCTCGCGGTCCCGGCCGAACATCTCGAAGTAGGCCAGCATATGATGCGAGATGAGCACCGGCTGCGCCCGCTGCATATGGGTATAGCCGGGCATCACGCTCCCCAGATACCTCCTGGCCAGCACCACGAAGGCCCGGCGGACCTCATCGAGCAGGATGACCATCCGGTCGCACTGGTCGCGCAGGTAGAGCTTCAGGTCGAGGGCGACCTGATCGTTGCGGCTCCGGGCGCTGTGCAGCTTCGCCCCTGCCGGTCCGATCCTGTCCACCAGCGCCTTCTCGATATTCATATGGATATCCTCCAGCTCACGTCTGAACGGGAAGGTCCCCTCCTCGATCTCACGTTCTATGGCCGTGAGACCATCAACAATGGCGGCAAGCTCGCCTGCGGTCAGGATGCCCCGGTCGGCAAGCATAGCGGCGTGGGCCCGGCTCCCGGCGATAT
>JAJYAX010000186.1 GCA_021779275.1 Deltaproteobacteria bacterium
CCTGGATTATCGCTATAATAAGCTCCAGGATATCGAACAGGTCAATTTCCATGTCCGGACACAGCTGCTCTCCAATGTACTGGGAGAATTCCTGATCTCCCGTTCTCTCAGCCAGACGCAAACCAACGAAGAGGCACTCTCCCTCATCTATCAGGCCCCCTGCTGGTCAGTACAGATATTGTCAACCTACTCCTCGACGGATTCGAGTGTCATCTTGATGTTTAATCTGGCCAATATCGGGGCAGCCTTGCCGTTCACACTGTAATTTCAACTATGACCATTTCACCCGGGTCCGGGGCAATGCCCCCCTTGCCGAAACGCCGACACTACGATGTCTTTAACGGTGACGCCGACGGAATCTGCGCCCTCCATCAGCTTCGCCTGGCCGAGCCCGTGTCCGACACCCATCTGATAACCGGGGTCAAACGCGATATCATCCTCCTCTCCCGGATAGCGGAGCTGACAGACGGATCCATCACTGTCTTGGACGTTTCCCTGGACAGCAACCGGCTCTTCCTTGAAAGGCTGCTGCGGGCGGGCAACAGGATTCTCTATATCGACCACCACTATGCAGGCGACCTCCCGGAAGACGCAAATCTGCGCGCCCACATTGATTACTCGGCGGACCAGTGCACCTCCCTGATCGTAAACACCCTCCTCCGCGGACGTTTCAGTAAATGGGGGATAGTTGGCGCCTTTGGGGACAACCTCCTTGAGGCGGCCGGAGGGATAGCCGCAGCCCTTGCTCTTTCCGGTGATGAACTGGCCAGATTGCGGGAAATAGGGGAACTCTTTAATTATAACGGATACGGTGCCACCATCAACGATCTGCATTTTCATCCCGCCTCTCTCTACCGCTCCGTTCAAGCGTTTGAGGATCCTCTGGATTTTTATGCCGCCTCCGAGACCCTTTCACTCTTGCGGGACGGATTCAAGGAGGATATGACGCGCGCCCTGGCCGTGCAGGAAAAGGGAGGCAAGGCGGGAAATCGTGTATATTATTTTCCTGAGGCGCCGTGGGCGCGGCGGATATCGGGCGTTTTTTCCAACCTGAAGGCCCGGGAACAGGCGGACATGGCCCATGCGGTGATCATAGCAAACGAGGATGCGACCTACCAGATCAGCGTCAGGGCGCCCCAAACCAACCGCCGAAACGCCGACCTGCTCTGCCGGGCCTTCCCCACCGGCGGCGGCCGGGCGGCGGCGGCCGGCATCAATAATCTGCCGGAAGAGATGCTCGACACTTTTCTCTCGGCTTTCAACACGATGTACCCGTGAAATGATCACGGAAGATCTATTATCCAGATGTAGAGAACGCTATTTTTCAAACCAAGAGGTCCAGCCATCAAACGTCATTCTTTATCAACCACCATATGTATAGTACTCACGCTCTGTTTCCTCTCCCTGCTGACCTTTTCCTGGGCGGACGCGGCTGATTAGGAGAAAAAGGCCGCCGATCTGGTTGTCGACGGCCAGAAGATCGATCTCGGCCAGGAAAAATATCAGCTTCTGTTCAAGGAGCTGCAGGACACCTATCATTTCAGCCGGAACGAATTGGACCGTCTGTTCACGAACGTCAGCATTGACAGAAAGATCCTTGAACTGATGGACAGGCAATATGAGGCCAAACCCTACTATGAGTACCGGCAACTCTTCATCACCCCGGCCGTCATTGCCTTGGGGCGGGAAAAATTACTGGAATACAAGGACCTGCTGGACAAGATCGAGAACAGGTTGGCGGTTAATCGTGAGATTGTCATCGCTATCTGGGGCGTCGAATCCCGCTTTGGCACCCACCAGGGACATTATCCGGTCTTCACGACCCTGAATACGCTCTTTGACGCCTATCCCCGACGCTCGACCTTCTTTCGCAAGGAACTGGTCCAGTTTCTTCTGCTCTGCAAGGAAAACCAGATTAATCCTCTCGACGTGCGGGGCTCCTACGCCGGCGCCTTCGGCCAGACCCAATTCATCCCCTCCAGCTTCCGGGAATACGCCATCAGCTTTGACGGCAACAAGGATATTGATGTCTTCTCGTCGGTGGACGATATCCTGGCCTCGATCGCCAATTACCTGCACCGTTTTCACTGGACGCTGAATGCCCCCGTCTACCGGGATATCGGACATGAGCTTAAATCCCAGCAGCTCGTCGATGTGAGCCTCAAGGGATGGAGGGAACGGGTGGACTGGCTGGCTGTCTGCAAGGCCCAGGGTGTCACGCTTCCGCCTCCTCCCGACGGGACCCAGCTGTCCATCGTAGGCCTCGAGGTCAACCCCGACGATGGCGGGGGATACCGCTATGTCGCCGGGTATAAGAATTTTCAGGCAATCACCGAGTGGAACCACTCCAACCGGTATGCGATGGTCATATCCGAACTGGCGGAGGCGATCAAACAGACCTCGTACTGATTGAAACGGGATACAGCAACCGAAATGCAGCCACCATCGTATCGGAGGGCCGGCCGGCCGGCCCTTCTTCTTCTCCTGGCTCTGTTTTCGCTCACCGCCCTGTGGACCGGCGGCTGCGAATCGGCCCTTGCCTTTACTGCCGCAATCCGCACCCCGGCCTTTGCAGATGACGGCGACAGGTCTTCACTGGTCAGGGCCACCGGGCGCCAGATCGACTATCTCGAGCGACTTCCCCGTGACGCAGTCGTTACAATCCAAGGAGACAGGTATACCATCGGCTGGCTGCTGGAATCCCTGCGCCTCTTTCTGGATATCATCGGCCAGAATCCTCCGCCGGAGGAGCTGGACCGAATACTCCACGCAGCATTCACCGTCTATCAGGCAGGCGGCAGGACCAACGCGCCTGCAGGCGAAATGCTGATCACCGGCTACTATCAACCGCTCTTAGCCGGAAGTCTGACCAAGACGCCTCCTTTTCTCTATCCCCTCTACAGGCAACCTGCTTCCCTCACCCTCAGAGATTCCCCTCACAGCGGGAAAACGCTCATCGGCCGTCTGGACGGTACGGGAAGACTGGTCCCTTTCTGGACCAGGGCGGAAATAGAGGACGATAATCTTCTGGCCGGCAATGAGCTTATCTATCTGCAGGATCCGGTTGATGCCTTTTTCCTCCAGATTCAGGGCTCGGGCCGGATCAGACTGCAGGACGGCTCCCTCCGTTCGGTCCATATCTCCGCCTCAAACGGCCGCGAATACAAAAGCATCGGCAAGTTGCTGGTCGATGAGCGGAAGATCGCCAAAGCCGATATCTCCATGCAGACCATCAGGCAATACCTGCGTGACCATCCGGCGGAGAGAAAACGCATACTCCAGTACAACAGCAAATTCGTTTTTTTCCGATGGGAGGAGGGGGAAGCGCAGGGAAGTCTGGGAGAGGCCCTGACGCCGGGCCGATCTATTGCCATTGACCAAGACGCGCTGCCCACGGGGGCAATAGCCTATATTGTCACCCGGAGGCCCATCATGGCCCCCGGCGGAACGGTCACCGGCTGGGAACCCTTGGGGCGATTTGTTCTCCCCCAGGATTCGGGGGAGGCCATCAAAGGCCCAGGCCGGGCGGATGTCTTCTGGGGGAGCGGTCTGTATGCGGAGACGGCGGCCGGCCTGATGCAGGAGAAAGGCCGACTGTATTTTCTGGTCAAAAAACGGCACTGAACGAGATGCGAAAAGCTGAAAGCAGGCCCATCATAACGCTGACCACGGACTTCGGACTCCACGACGACTATGTGGGCACCGTCAAGGGGGTCATCCTCTGCACCTGCCGGGATGCGGTGATCGTCGACCTGACCCATGACATCGAGCCGCAGAATATTGTGGCGGCGGCGATGAGCATCGGCGCCTCCTTCCGTTTTTTCCCCGGGGGAACGCTGCATATAGTGGTGGTTGATCCGGGGGTCGGCTCGGATCGCCGCATCCTAGCCGTCCGGTCCGCCGGTCACCTTTTCGTTGCTCCCGATAACGGCGTGCTGACCCCCGTGCTGACCGAAGACGCCTTCCAGGAGGCCTTCCAGGTGAACAACCGGGACCTGTTTGCCACGACCATCAGCGCCTCTTTCCATGGCCGGGATATCATGGCCCCGGTGGCGGCGGGACTTGCCTGCGGCATGGACATCTCTCTGGTCGGTCCGCGGCTGTCACGACAGCAATGCTGCCGGATTTCGCTTCCGGCAGCCATCGTCACCCATGGGAACCTGACAGGAAAAATCATCCATATTGATCGTTTCGGCAACCTGCGCACCAGCATAACGGCTGAGGATCTCGCTGCTTTCTCGGGGAAACAGCTCCAGATACTGGTTGGAGGTCAGACCCTCAATGCTGTAAACGGCGCCTACTCGGACGCTGAAACGGGACATCTTGTCGCCCTTATCGACAGCCGGAATCATCTGGAAATCGCGGTGGTCGGCGGCAACGCCGCCAGGAGGCTCGGCTGTCACGTAGGCGACGGGATTACGGTCTCCCGGCCGGACGTCTGACCGGGAAAAAATCTTTTCGTCACAAGACGCTCAAATACCTCAGCCTCCTTTTTCCCCTGTCTTCCCGCTCCCAGCTCCCAGCAGGGCCGCCCGCATCACCTCCACCGGGGCGGCCAGGCCGGTCCAGAGTTCAAACTGGGCAACCCCCTGATAGAGCAGCATCTCCAGTCCGCTGACGGTTCGACAACCCGCCTGTTCAGCCTCGCGCAGCAGACG
>JAJYAX010000187.1 GCA_021779275.1 Deltaproteobacteria bacterium
TTTGGGGTCGGTGCAAACTGGTCGATATATACAGGTGCGAGGTTCGGTTTCAGTTACTTTTTTATTAGCATTCGGTTTTCTGCATACCCCTCCGCCACGCCTTCCAGCCTGCCTAATGGAGCTCTATTCCGATTCTATTCTTGTGCTAATACCGGCAGGGCATCCTGTGATAAATTTCATGGATCGGCCGGTGTATTTCCCGGTCAGCCTTTTCTGAAAATTAACCAAAAGAGACGCCATGTTCGCCGTAGATCAGGTAATCGCCCAATACTATCCGGCCCTCAACAGCAGCAGGATCTGCACGCCGGTAATCAAACCGCTGCTGCGCCTCCTCCTCCATGAACAGGCCTTTGTCGATTTCGCCAGGCGGTATGCCCATCTGCACGGCATCGAATTCGTCGAGCAGTCCCTGGACTATTTCAATTTCAGCTATGCGGTATCCGACCTGGAGCGGGAAAATATCCCCGCCGCCGGAAAGGTGGTGATCATCGCCAATCATCCGATCGGCTCCCTTGACGGCCTGGCCCTGTTGAAGCTGGTGCACGGCGTGCGCTCCGATGTCAAGATCGTCGCCAACGACCTTCTGATGTCCATTGCCCCTCTTAGGCCCTGCCTGCTCCCTGTATCCACCATGACCGGCGCCAGCATGAAGCGGCAACTCCTGCCCATCGGCACAGCGCTTGATAATGGGGAGGCGGTCATCATGTTCCCGGCCGGCGAGGTCTCACGCTTCGGCCCCGGCGGCATCAGGGACGGACATTGGCATAAGGGATTTTTGAAGATGGCGGAACGGGCCAAGGCCCCGATCCTGCCGATCCATATCGCCGGGCGGAATTCGATACCGTTTTACCTGGCCTCGATCCTGATGCGGCCCCTGTCGACCCTGATGCTGGTCGGCGAGATGTTTCGCCAGCGCGAGAAACAGATCCGCATGACCATCGGCTCCATCATCCCCTATGAGGCCTACCGGAACATTAGCATTCACAGGAAGGAAAAGATCAGCCTGTTCAAGAGACATCTGTACAGGGTAGGCTCGGGGAAAAGGCCGCTTCTGGCCACTGAATCGGCCATCGCCAAACCTGAACGCAAGACCGACCTGAAACAGGCGGTCAGGCAGGGGGAGAGGCTCGGTAAAACGCCCGACGGCAAGATTATCTATCTCTTTGAGCCCTCCGGCTCATCGCCGGTCATGCGCGAGATCGGCCGGTTGCGGGAAATAACCTTCCGGGCCGTGGGCGAAGGAACCGGAGGCCGCCGGGATATGGATCATTTTGACTGGCACTACCGGCATCTCATCCTCTGGGATGAAGATGATCTGGAGATTGCCGGGGCCTACCGCTTTGTCGATGCCGGCAGGACCGTCAGGGAAAAAGGAACGGAAGGTCTCTATTCGGGCAGCCTGTTTGAACTGGATCCTGCGACCTGCCCTTTTCTGGAAAACGGGCTTGAACTCGGCCGCAGCTTCGTGCAGCAGCGGTACTGGGGCAGGCGTAGCCTGGACTACCTGTGGTACGGGATCGGCGCCTTCCTGGTCCAAAATCCGCACTACCGGTATCTCTTTGGCCCGGTCAGCATCAGCAACGCCATGCCCCGCACCGCCAAGGAACTCCTTGTCACCTTCTACAGGCTCTATTTTGCAGGCCCAACCACAGCCTCCTATTCCCGGAATCCGTTCCGCCTTTCCCCGTCGCTCTCGGGTCTGGAGGAGGTGTTTTCCGGGGATGACTATGCAGCCGATTTCAGGAAGCTGAAGTCGGCGCTCTGCAACCTCGGCACGGCCGTGCCGCCTCTCTATAAGCAATATACGGAACTCTGCGAGCCCGGAGGGGTGGTCTTTCTGGATTTTAATGTTGATCCGGCCTTCAACAATTGCGTCGACGGCTTGGTCATTGTCGACATTGATAAACTGAAAGAGCAAAAACGGAAACGCTATATGGAGGAGACCATTCTTGAGCAGGGAGTATCCGGTTAAGGGAAGGGTCTGTCCAGGGCATCCCTGACCTTGAGGGCCATGCTTTCCGTGGAGAATGGCTTTTGGATGAAGTGGATGCCCTCATCCAGCACTCCGCGGTGGGCGATGACATCGGCGGTGTATCCGGACATGAACAGGGTCTTGAGTTGGGGACAGATCTCATGCAGCCGGTTGGACAGGTCTTTGCCGTTCATCTCCGGCATGACCAGGTCAGTGATGAGGAGATCGATTGTACGCGGATGTTCCCTGGCAAGACGCAGGGCCTGGCCGGGACTTTCGGCGGTCAGCACCGTATAGCCAAGGCCTTCCAGGATTTTTCTGGCAATCTTGAGGATCGAGGCCTCGTCTTCAACCACCAGGATATTTTCACCATGCCCCGGGGGAATGCTCGTCGGTCTTTCCCTGGGGGTGACGATTGCCGGGTCGGTATGACGGGCCAGGTAAATTTTCAACGTGGTGCCCTTGCCTGGTTCGCTGTAGACATTGACAAAGCCGTTATTCTGTTTGACGATGCCGTAGACCGTGGCCAGTCCAAGTCCCGTGCCCCGGCCGATGGCCTTGGTTGTGAAAAAGGGCTCGAAGATCTGGGCGGCAGTGTCGCGGTCCATACCGCAGCCATCGTCACTGACAGCCAGAATCACATAGTCACCGGGGACAAATCCCGGATGGTCGGCGCAGTAGGCCGCGTCGAAGGTCGCCTCGTCGGTTTCGATGGTTATCCGGCCCACCCCGCTGATGGCGTCCCGGGCATTGACGCAGAGGTTGGCCAGAAGCTGATCAACCTGGGAGGGATCCATCATCACGGGCAACGGATCGATTCCGGGCCGCCAGGCCAGGTCGATGTCCTCACCGATCAGCCGCCGCAGCATCTT
Source organism: Deltaproteobacteria bacterium (assembly GCA_021779275.1). Classification (GTDB taxonomy): domain Bacteria; phylum Desulfobacterota; class Desulfobulbia; order Desulfobulbales; family Desulfocapsaceae; genus CAIUQR01. The sequence continues at coordinate 2,845 of JAJYAX010000187.1, forward strand.
GAGCATGCCCTGCACCGCCTCATTCAGATTGAGGGCAAGAGGTGCGATGGTCTGTCTTCGGGCAAAGGCCAGAAGTTGCCGGGTGATGTCCGAGGAACGAACAGCGGCCTTATGGATTTCACGGAGGTCCGAATAAAGCTGATCGGCCGGTTTGAGTTTTTGCAGGGCCAGCTCGGAATACCCGAGGATGACGCTGAGCATGTTGTTGTAATCATGCGCCACGCCGCCTGCCAATCTGCCGACCGACTCCATTTTCTGGGCTTGGTGTAATTGGAGCTCCAGGTCATTTTGGGTCTTTTCCGCCCGCACCATTTCGGTGATATCCCGAATAATTCCGATAAACCCAATCGTTATCCCTTCATCGTTCCTGAGAAAAGAAACATTGACCTCTCCGGGAAACACTGAGCCGTCTTTTTTCCTGAATTGAGCGGAATACAAGTGGGTTGAGGTGTCGACATGATCCCGGATGGCCCCGCCAAGCTTTCTCGATTCCTCTTCACTTTCATAGACGACAGCCGTATTCTTTCCGGCTATCTCGTTGAGCTGATAGCCAAACAGACTCACAAAAGCCTGGTTGCAATCCAGGATTATTCCGCTCATATCGAAAACAAAAATGGCATCCCGGATACTGTTATACAGCGATCTGTACTTTTTCTCGCTCTGCCGGAGAACCTCCTCCGCCTTGAGCCGCGCCTTGGCCTCATTTTCGAGCTGCATCATCTTGTGTTCAAGTTTTCTCACCAGGCGCTCGCTGTAGAGTTTAAGCACCTCCTCTTCCGGGGCAGGCTGCGTCGACTGTGACGCGTCTCCCTCTCCGGCCAGTCTCAGCACGTCATGAACGGCGTCCATGAACACATCCGGCTCACAGGGCTTGACGATGAATCGGTTGGCCCCGATCTTCATCGCAAAGGTCTCATCTTGCGGGCCGGTGTAGGTGGCGGTGTAGACGATAAACGGGATATGGCGCAGATCCTCATTTTCCTTGACTGCGCGGCACAGCTGAAACCCGTCCATGACCGGCATCAGGATATCACTGATGATCAGGTCAAACGGGCCTGACTGCAGCTGCACGAGGGCTTCGGCCCCATTGGCGACCGATACCACCTCATACCCGTTTCCGGCGAGCAGGACTTCGACTAAATACCGGTTTTCATCCCTGTCGTCTACGTTCAGTATGCGCATTCTCACACCGGAGTTTCACGATTATTTGGTAAATAGTGCATGATTTCTTCAACAAAGGTCTCAGGATTGATGGGCTTTTCGATATACCCCGTGGCGCCGGCGGCCAGAATATTCTCCCGATCCCCGACCATGGCATAGGAGGTCACCGCAATGATCGGGACCATAGCAAGCTCGCTGTGTTTTTTCAGTTCCGCGGCCACCGCATAGCCGTCCATTCCGGGAAGCTGGATGTCCAGCAGAATAGCCAGAGGCCTGCAGGTCAACGCCATTTCGATACCTGTGCGCCCATCTTCGGCTCCGATAATGGTAAAACCGTTTCTTTCCAGCAGAAAACGCATCATATAAAGATTCTGCTCATTATCCTCAATGATCAAGAGCCTGTCGTTCATACCGGACCTCCCGCCTGTTGGGGAAGACGGACGATAAATGCACTCCCCTGTCCCCATCGGCTTTCCACATCTATGCTGCCGCCCATTATGTCGACGATCTTCTTGCAGATCGACAGACCAAGGCCCGTCCCCTCTCTCTTGCGGGCCAGGCCGGTATCGATCTGATGGAACGGTTGGAAGAGATTCGGCAGCTCCTCCTGCCGCATGCCGATGCCCGTGTCGCAAAAGGTCAGGAGCA
>JAJYAX010000188.1 GCA_021779275.1 Deltaproteobacteria bacterium
GAGGCCTTGGGGAAAATCCGCTATGACCTGACAGCCAATAAAATCGAACGCAACAACCTGCTCTATTCTCTTGATGTCTCAGGGTATCGTTCCCAGCGCGCGATTTCGACCCTGACCGAGGATACGATGAGTTCCCTGCGGCAGGCCGGCCTGCAAGGAGTCGAAGTCAGTCAGGAAGGGGATATCAAGCAGATGGGAGACAGCTTCAGCCGGATGATCAAGGCCATCGGTATCGGCGTTATCCTGCTGCTGATGGCCTTGATTGCCATTTATCAGTCGGTACGGCTGTCCATTGTGATGATCCTGGTCCTTCCTCTTTCGATGATCGGCGCCTCCTGGGGGATGCTGATTTTTAACAAACCCAGTTGTATGCCGAGTTTGATCGGGATCATGTTGCTGTTCGGCATCATTATCAAAAACTCGGTCCTGCTAATCGATTTTTACCAGCACTACCGCAAAGCGGGCAATACCCCCTTCGACGCCGCGCTCGAAAGCGTCAGGGTGCGTTTCCGCCCGGTCTTCATGACGGCCTTCGGGACCATCGCCGGCATGATCCCCATTGCCCTCGAATGGGCGGTCGGATTGGAACGACTGTCGCCTCTGGCCGATGTCGCCATCGGCGGGCTGCTTATCGGGACCCTGTTGACCCTGATCTATATCCCGATGTTTGCTTACAGCGTGGAGAAAAAGTCGGCTGGAATGATTGCCTGAAGGATAAAAAAATGGATACAATTATACTCTATATGGTCGCCGGTGCGTGCCTCGCCTGGTCATTTTTAAAAAACCGGCAAAAGACCCGGACCGCCCTCAAAAAAGCCTTCAAGGCTTTCGAGGCGATTCTCCCGCCGTTTCTGGTGGTCCTTGTTCTGGTTTCGATTGTCCTTGCCGTCCTCGATGGCCCTACCATCTCGCTTATCCTCGGCAAGGACTCCGGATTCCGGGGAGTTCTTATCGCCTCTCTTGTCGGTGCGATTACCCTTATCCCTGGTTTTGTGGCCTTTCCGGCCGCCGCCGCCCTTCTCCAGGGCGGGGCGGGAGCCACCCAGATCGCCGCCTTTGTGTCAAGCCTGATGATGGTGGGCGTTGTCACCCTGCCCCTGGAGATTCAATTTTTCGGGAAACGGGTTGCAATTCTCCGCAATGTACTGGCCTATGGTTTTTCTCTGATCGTAGCCGTTTTTGTCGGATGGGTGGTGAGTCTATGAAATTTTTGGTGCGCCGCTATAGAGCCGTCCTTGCCGCCGCCGGTCTTTTTGTCCTTTTTCTATTCGTCCTGCCTGGTTATCAGACCAAGGCCATCGAGATCATCGGCTTTCAGGCGAAAATCATCCTGCTGGTTATCCCTCCGACCTTTGTGCTCCTTGGCCTCCTGGATGTCTGGGTCCCGCGCGAACAGATGATACGCTTTATGGGGCCGGGATCAGGCCTTAAAGGTGGAACTCTCGCCTTTTTCCTTGGATCATTTGCGGCAGGTCCCCTCTATGCGGCCTTTCCGGTTGCAGCCATCCTGATGAAAAAAGGGGCTGGTTTTACCAATATCCTCATTTTTATAGGAGCCTGGTCAACGACAAAAATCCCGATGTTCCTCTTTGAAAACGCAGCGCTCGGTTCGCGTTTTGCCTTTTCACGGTTGGCAATCGATATTCCAGGCATTGTTCTGATTGCAATGGCGATCAAGACCCTGGTACCGGAGACCGAGATAGAGCGTCTTTATGCCAAGGCGGAGAAAATGAATTGATGTGTTCAACTGGCAAATCAGGTTCATCAAGGGCGGGAAAGAAGGAGGATTTCCATCCTGGCGCCTGGCGTTGACTATGTCAATAAAGGAGAGTTCTTTTGCCGAGGCAGTCATTGTCGTCCTGAAGAGGGCAATGCGTCTGTAATCCCGAGAGTTACCGTCTGTCAACAGCCGCAGCCGCAGGAACCGCCACAGCTGCCATGCGCCAGGGATTTCGCTAAAGACTGCACTACTTCCCGGTTGTCGGCATCGCGCACGGAGGTAATCTCGATTTTTAAAGAGAGGGTTTCGGGCAGGATAAGCAGGCCCAGCGCTTGGCGCAGAGGCTGGAAAACATGCCCGAAAAACTCAGGGGAATCGGTAAGGGGGACGCTGAGGCTCAGTGTATCACCTTCGCCTTTACCGTCCAGTGCGGATTCGAAAGGACAGAGTCCGTCACTTGCCACCCCGTAGACAAACTCCAGATCCACCGGGGAACCGGCCGGATTGGATTTTCCAGGTGTGCTTTCCGCCATCAGGGACAGGGTTACTTTTTTTAAAAGCTGAATGGTTGTCTTCATGGGTATTTTATCGAGTTTTAATTTCAGCGCTCTTCCAATGACAAACGGTTTAAACCAGAAACATCATAAATAGAGTTCAGGTTCCCTTCGCTCCGTACAATGTTCGGAGAGCCACTGTCTTTTCTGTTTCAGGGGTTCGGCATCAATCTGTAGAGCATCCTCAGGGCAGACTTTAATGCAGGCGCAACAAAAAATACAGAGGCCGCGATCCACTTCTATCCTGGATTCCAGAGAAATAGCGCTGGCCGGGCAGATTGGCAGGCAGGCTGCACACTGGGTGCATCTCGATTCGAGGAGGCCGGGTGTAAAAGGCAAGGATCCCATACCTTCTTTATAAGGCCTTTTTCCAGGCACCTCAGGGCAGTCAACAATTCCCGGTTCTTCAAGCCTTGCGAGTTTCTCGCTTATTTTCAGGCCAAACGCCTTGGCTGTCGTCAGATCGATTGAATCCGGCCGGCCGAAAGCGATGGGCGTCGCCGGTCCTGAAAAGGAGTGTTCCCCAATAAAGGTGCAGGCAGCCACAGGCAGGAAGGCCGCTTGCAGAGCAAGATCTTTGAGTTCAATCATGGCATCTTCGAAATCCCGGTTGCCATAGGTTGCAATAATGACAGCCGGCGTGTTGTCCCCCTGGAGTTTCCCCAGTCTCTTGACGGCCAGGGGCGCCACTCGTCCGGCGTAAACAGGAACACCGATTACAACCAATTCATCCGCCCCAAACCGCCTGACGGCAACCGTGTCGGAATAGGTGAGATCGATATTTTCCAATGGAATCGCGGGAAGGCCTGAGGCTATTGCCTCGACGGCATGTTGAGAGGTTCTGGTCGGCGAAAAGGTGATGAGCCAAATTTTTTTTACCTTCATAGTATTTCCTCTTGAAAATGTCTGATCCTGTGTCTTGCTCTTGTATATCAGAAAAAAAGAGGAAAAGTCAAAAAATGTCATCCCGGATCTGCACACATACAACCTGCTTTCAGGGTCCCGTCTCTCTCTTTCATTTTTGGGGATTTTTTTTGTTACGGTGAAAAAGTTTTATTTGGCAAAAACCATGAAGAGTATGCTATACTCCATGACGAAATGGAGTAATACAATGCAACCTTATGCTGACAGGGATTAATCAGACAATAACATCTTTTTAGAGGACAGAAGGCTATGGAGACAGCAGCAAGAGAGCACAGCCGTACGATGCCGGATGGTTTTTTGTCTTCCAAAAGAAAGTATCCTCGTCTTGATGTGCAGGGTTTTGCAGGAGATATAGCTGACGGCAAATTTTTTGTTGCCGGGACCGTCGAGGATGTCTCTCTTCTTGGATTTAAAATGTCCAATCTGCCGTTAAATTTTTCTGCAGCTAATCGCAGCTACACCACGGTTATATCCGGAAATGACAAACACTACAGATGTGTTGTGATGCCATGCTGGACAAGAAAGGCGGAAAATAACCTTTCAGTTGAGGTCGGCTTCAAGATCATTCAGGCGACATGGGAGTGGACCGAATTTGTCCTGAGTGCTGCCTCACCTCTTGCTTCTGTGAAATTTCAGGCCTGATCAGTTTCAGCTGACCTGCCTGTCTGCAGACATTGCGAAATCCGCAGTGTGAAGCGGCGAAAGCATTCCTGAAAATGGATCGTGCTTCCGTCTGATTTCCATTTGTGCCCCCTCTCCTGTGCGCCCGGACGTCCAGCGGCGGACATCAGTAATAGTCAATCATGCATTGCGCATAAATTCCTTGCGGGTCGTTACGTTGCAGGGCCTGATGAAGCGGGGCAAGGAGACGGTACAATCTGCCCAGCGGCTCCAGTGAGAAATGAGCGGGTTTCAGTGCTGCTACGATTTCCGTTGAAAATTGCTGCAGGAGTTTGTTTTTTATTGAAAGGGGTTTGTGGAGGAATTCGGCGGAATAATTGCTGACACCGGCCAGCCGGGCGGCGGCGGTTATGGCGTCCTGCATGGTTCCGATTTTATCGACAAGGCCCAACTCCTGGGCTTTTTTACCGTCAAAAACACGTCCTTCAGCAATGGTATCCATGATCGAGGGATCCAGTTTTCTGCCGCCGGCGACGATGGACACAAACTGACGATAGCCCCGTTCGACGGACAACTGGATGGTTTTTGCCAGAAGAGGCGGCAGGGGCTGGGTCAGATTCAGACCCGACGCCAGAGCGGTTGTCCCGGTTCCGTCATGATGGATCCCCAGATTATCAAGCGCATCTTCGAAGGTGGGAATTACCCCGAAGATGCCGATGGAGCCGGTTATCGTGGTTTCGGAGGCCCATATCTCATCGGCCTCAGCCGCGATCCAGTAGCCGCCGGAGGCCGCCACCGTGCCCATGGAGACCACGTAGGGT
>JAJYAX010000189.1 GCA_021779275.1 Deltaproteobacteria bacterium
CTCAAGGATGGTGATATTGTCGCCGCGGTTTCTGGCCTCATCACGCACAACGCGCATGATCTCGGCGCCGGTCATATCGCCTGCCGAGTGCATGCGTTTCCGGGATGATCCGCCGAAGTGACGGGTCACGCAACGGCCGTCATCCTGCTTCAGAAACATCATTCCCAGTGATTCAAGCCAGGCGATGGACAGCGGTGCGTCCTTGGCCAGGGCTGCGACCAGGTCGGGCTGGTTGGTGAAGTGGCCGCCGCCGATGGTGTCAAGATAATGATAGTAAGGCGAATCGCCTTCCTGGGTGGCGCCCTGGATGCCGCCTTCGGCCATGATGGTATTGGAATCCCCATGCCGCAGTTTGTTGGCGATGATGACCTTGCAGCCAGCAGCCTCGGCCATCAGGGCGGCCGAGGTGCCTGCCCCGCCGCCGCCGATGACCAGGACATCGGTCTCGTGATTGACGGCGCTCAGATCGACTTTGTCTGGCCGGATGATGGATTTGGACTCAAGAAGACCCACGACCTGGTCCTGCAGGGAGTCTCCCTTGTTCGGGCCGACCCTGACGATGCGCTTGGCATCCTTCTGGTAATCGGGGTGAAACTTGCTCAAGACCTCTTCCCGCTCATCCATGGACAGGGCGGGATAATTCTCGCCGCGCCGGGCCCTTTCCAGACGTGCAGGCCTGGTGGCCTCGACTTTCTTAATCAGTTCTCTTAATTCTGGTGTGTACGCCATTGTCGTCTCCTTATTTCCACATGATCAAGGTGATCACGGAATTTCTGATTACAGATACTGGGTCTCTTTGGGTTTCCATGCTCCGAGAGTCGAAAGATCCGGTTCCCGTTCCCGTTCCACATATATTTTCTTCAGGGTTTCATGATCCATCTTGGTCAGTTCATCCAGCATCTGATCGTATTTGCCGGACTCGATCTCTTTGACCCGGCTGACCAGATGCTCGAAACGCGGCTGAATGAACTTGGCGAAGATCCGGCGGGCCAACTGGGCCACATGATACTGGGGGATCTCGCCCATGCATCTGCTGGCGCAGAGACCGCATTGGATGCAGTCAAAGGAGAGCCGTGCCGCCTTTTCGATATTGCCCTGTTTCAGGGCGGCAATATAGTCCATGACCTTGACCTCCATCGGGCAGGCCTTGGTGCAGAGGTTGCAGGCGACGCAGCGGAAGATTTCCGGGTAGAGGGCCTGGATGCCTTCGGCGGCCGCATTCATCTCTTCTATATTGTAGCTCGCCCTGTTAGCCGGGAAGAAGGGGATCTGGGCCAGATACATATTAGCCTGGACCACGGTCTGGCAGGCAAGGCCGAAGTGCAGTTTGTAATCGCCGGCCATGCGGTAGACGGTAGGGCAGGCCCCGCAGATGCCGCCGCGGCAACCGGCGCCGCGCAGGAACTTGAAGCCGGCAAACTCCATGGCCTTCATGATGGTCAGGGTCTCGGGCACCTGATACTGTTTTCCCATAACGAAGATGGGGATAGTTTTGGCCCCTTCCGGCAGGATGGCCCGATCACCCGTAGCTACTTTTATCTCGGGTTGTTTTGTTGTTGTTTCACACATATGTCAATCTCCCTTGTAGAAAAGAATGTCTCAGGAATGTCTTTGTAATAGTCTTTGTCACAGTCTGAATCAGGCAGCCGCCTGGATATTTTTGGCTTCCAGCAATTGCAGGGAGCGGATATCATTCAGTTCAAAATGACAGACCTCCGGACTCACACCCAGCGCCATTGCCAGCAATTGGGTGAAATAGAAGGTCGGTACATGGGCCGTAATCTTACTTTTCGCCAGGAACTGTTCCTGCTGCTTTCCGAGATTGTATTCGCAGAGCGGACAGCTTGTTGCCAGGGCCTCGATACCTGCCTGATTGGCAGCCTTGAGAACATTGGCGGCCGCGTCATTGTCTCCGGCCGGGGCATTCAGCACCTGGTAGGAGCCGCAACACTTGTCGGAGGAATTGAAAGGGACGACGGTTGCGCCGATGGCCTCCAGCAGCCGGGTCATCAGGCGGAAACTTCCCATGGGTTCAATACCGACGTCCTGCGGGCGCTGCAGCGTACATCCGTAATAGGGGGCAACCTTCAGGTCCGTGAGGGGGGCCTTGACCTTTGCCTTTATCTTATCCCAGCCTACATGTTCTTCGAGGAGCGTCAGGTAGTGGATGACTTCCACCTCGCCTGCATAATCGATCTCATCATCCATGAATCGATTGATGGTGTCACGCTTGACCACGTCGGTTTTCATGAGTTGATTGGCCCGCGCCAGTGTGTTGTAGCACATGGAACAGAGGGTGACCAGCTTGTCAGCTCCCCGTTCTTTCGCCCGAACCAGGTTCCGCACAGGACCGACATGATGAATAAGATCATCATCCGTGAGCGAGTACACCGCGCCACAACAATTCCATCTGTCCATTTCTTCCACATCAATACCCAATGCCTTCAAGGAAGCAAGCCCGGCCAATTCAAGATTTTTGGCCTTCAGCTTCAGGGTACATCCTGGATAATAACTGATCTTCATTGCTCTCCTTAACTCGTCAATTTTCTAAAGCCTGCAACCATCACGATCGCCGGAAGTTCTTTGATCTGCGCAGCAGGCATCTCGGATGGTTCAATATAGTTTTTGCTGGTTCTCAGAACAAGCTGCCGAAGGGCTTCCATCACCTTGGCGATATCAATGCCGCGCGGGCATCTGACACTGCAGGAGTGACATGAAGCACATTTCCAGTATGTATTAATGTCATTCATCCGACTCAACATGCCGAACTGGCTGAGGTGCATAACCTTGCGCGGGAAGAAATCCATCTCGTCCGCCATGGGGCAGGCCGCGGTACAGGTGCCGCACTGCATGCAAAGCTTTACATTCTCACCGCTCAACGTGTTGATCTTTTCAATAGACACAAGAGATACATCTACTGATACATTTTGGGCGTTCATTGGTAATGTCATGTTTCTCTCTTCTTTAAGACAGTTAAATAGCGGTCCGATAATACGGTATGATCGAACTCCAGGCGCCGACTTTCCTCAACTTCCGTAGTCGATATGGTCGTGGGCAGGGGAGGAAGCCGTTTCTGTTTCGGAGGGGTGATGGAGGAGAGTGTTCAGATTCCGGCACGGTGCAGGCGAAGGTCTCAGCCATGTTTCCCTTAAACCAAATCATAAAAAGATCGAATGAAAAGTAACTTAATGAATAATCATTCAGTAACTGAAGAAATGTTTACCAGAGACTTTTTAAAAACTCAAGCATGATTTTGAGAACAATTCATGGAGAAATTTAGAATAAATATGTAAAAGATCGGAAGAGTAACGAAATTACACAAATAGCATAATCATATCATTGTGCGGAAGTAATTAGAAATAAATAGAATATATTAAGTCGAGTAACGAGGTTAGTAACATGTGCACACAGGGAGAGACATGGGAATAGTTATGGCTTCAATTTATTTATTATAATCATAAGTTGAATTGAAGAATCGTTCCCGCGCCTTGTGTCCTTTCAACGGCGGACCGGAAGAGGTACTGATTGATCGGTAAGGATATCCTTCAGGCAATGGACGAAGTGCGGCAAATAGACACTGCTGCGTCCCTGGAGGAAGAGACCGCCCAGGCACTGCAGGGCAGCCTATGTGAGACATATTACCAGTAATTATTTGATGATTTCAGGTGCTTCCGTACGGAGGAAGAGGCGGTTATTTCGCCTTGACCTGTGTACGCCTCATGGTTTTTTTCGATATCCGGCAGATTATAGAGGTAGTTGACCATCATGCCTGCAGATTGATCGATTCCATTTTCCGAGAGATCAGCCGCCCAGTTGATTCGTTCAATCCTGGCGCCGTTGGAGAGATGAAAATGGGCGACACGATCAAGGGTCCGCTTCCCGTTTTTTGCCGTCAGGAGGTAACGAGCGCATAGACCCATCAGAGCGGATTCCAGTGTCTTCCTGAGATCCTTGTTTGCAGAATGGTCTCTTTCCAGCAGGGTGGAGAATGAATGCTCCGCAGTGCCATCTTCATTAAGGAGGCGAATCGCAGCGAGTTCCTGGTCGGTGAATGTGACGGCATCGGGTTTTTTCCGCAGCCATTTTACAAAACCGGGAATGGGGGAGAGTGTTGAAAATGTTTTCAGATTCGGCAGCTTGGCGACAAGGTCGCGGACGACCCTTTTGATGAGAAAATTACCGAAGCTGACGCCTGCGAGACCGGCCTGGCAGTTGGAGATTGAATAGAATATTGCCGTGTCGGCCTTGTCCGGATTACCCGTTGGCGCCTTTTCGTTCAGCAGGTCGTGGATATTATTTGAAATTCCATTAACTAAGGCAACCTCGACAAAAATCAACGGCTCGTTCGGCATCCGGGGATGAAAATAGGCGAAACACCGCCGGTCATCGCGGAGCCGGTTTTTTAAATCGCTCCATGAGCGAATGGCGTGGACCGCCTCATATTCGGTGAGCTTCTCCAGGAGGGAGGCCGGTGACCGCCAGGTAATGCGCTGCAGATCCAGGAAGCCGACGTCAAACCATGAGGACAGAAGACGATAGACATCTTGATCAAGGGCCTTCAGCTCAGGATTTTCCCGGGTCCAGGGGATGAGCTCGGCCCGCAGGTCAACGAGAAATTTGACCCCTTCCTGG
>JAJYAX010000190.1 GCA_021779275.1 Deltaproteobacteria bacterium
CCGATCTTCGGTTCCCGTCCCAGTTCCTTGAACAGGGCATAGAAGGCCTTGAAGAACTGGCTTCTCAGTTCAAGGAAATGCACCGGCAGTCGGATGGTCCTGGTCTTATCCAGGATGGCCCTGGTGATGGCCTGTCTGATCCACCAGCTGGCATAGGTCGAGAACTTATTGCCCTTGGTGTAATCGAAACGGAAGACAGCCCGCATCAGCCCCAGATTCCCTTCCTGGATCAGATCGGCCAGGGTCAGTCCCTGATGCATATAGCGTTTGGCAATCGAGACCACCAGCCTGAGGTTGGCCCGGATCATTGTATCCTTGGCGACCTCGATGGAGCGGCTATAGGCCTCAAGCTTGGCCCGCAGTTCAAAAAGATCACGCTTCTCAGGGTATTTTTTGGCCGCGCTGACGACATTATACCGCATGAAGTTGAGCTGCTGTTTCTTGGGTTTCAGTGTCGGATCCCGTTTTTCCCACAGATCGATGCGATCACAGAGAAAGCGGATTTCATGCACCCCTGATTGATCTTCCCGAATAGCGGCAATGATCGATTCAAACCCCTGGCGGATGGTCTTGCTGTATTTTGCCTCTTCCTCGGGAGTAAGCAGATCAAACCGCCCCATCTCCCTCAGATAAGTGGTGGTCGTCTCCTCCGCCTCATGCGAGTCATCATCCGGCAGGATAATTCCTGCGTCATCATCCAGATCGCCAACCGGGAATTCGTCCTTTTTTTCCCAGAGCTCTCCCGAGAGAGTTTTCTTCTCGCCCGATTTTTCAATCGTGACTATTTCAATATTATGAGCTCCAAGAAAGTTAAAAATCTTTTCTATTGCCTCAGGGTCTTTGATCTCATCGGGTAATAAGTCGTTAAGATCATTAAAACTGATACAACCTTCAGATTTTCCGGCTTTCAGAAGATTTTCTTTCAATTCAGACAGCACCAAGAAATGCTCCATTGCTTGAAATTTATAGGATAACTCAGTTGATATCTGCCAGGGCACAGCAAAACCCCTGCCGTATCGATAATCACAAGAAAATGATCACTGCCCCTGTTCTTACCAATGACCAAAAAAAAATGCCGACGGTGAAAACCGCAAGCATAACAAAATGTCAAAAGATACTACCAGTACACCAATATTCCATTAATGGCAAATTAATAAATCTTTGCGACTCTCTGCTACACAAAATACCACCTACTCACTTCTCCGGACCATCCTCTCTTTTCAGGTTTTGAAAATAAACCTTGTCAGCACCATGCCTATATCGGATAATCCGTTTATTAGCGTATATTATAACATCCCTCTATGCATAGACAAGGAACACAACGAAGGTATTTACCTGGTTTTTCTTCGATGCCAGGTAACATCCCGGGATATCATATTTAATAGGGTAACTTTTTCTTTAGAAATATTATGAAAACCATTTCGGCACAGCAGAGGACCAGTGGACTGCTCGCCCATATAACATCGCTCCCATCCCCCTTCGGGATTGGGGATATCGGTCCATCCAGTTATGCATTTCTGCAATTTCTCTCTGACTGCGGCCAGACCTACTGGCAGTTTCTTCCGGTTGGCCCTACCTCTCCGGTCTTTGACAATTCCCCGTATATGAGCACCTCCGCCTTTGCCGGTTCTCCCCTTCTCCTCTCTCCTGAACTCCTGCACCAGCACAATCTTGTCAGCCGGCGCCTGATGGACGACCATCCCGATTTTTCACCCTACACCACAGAATTCAAAAAGGTTATCCCTTTCAAAAGAGCCCTTCTCCAGGAGGCATATCGAAATTTTTCTGCCGCCAAAGAAAGGGATTACGAGCAATTTGTCAACCAGACACCGTGGCTTGACGAGTATGCCATCTATATGACCCTGAAGGAAAAATACTCCCACGGCAGCTGGAACACATGGCCAGCCGATATTGCCGCCCATAGTCCCGGCGCCCTCGCCAGGGTCAAAAGACAGGAACAGGAGACAATTGACTATTACCGTTTTGAGCAGTTCGAATTTTTCCGGCAATGGACGTCTCTCCGTGCTCATGCACGGGAAAGGGGCATCCGCCTCTTTGGGGACCTTCCCATCTATGTCGGATTTGACAGTGCCGATGTCTGGGCCAACCAGAAAATCTTTACACTCGACCGGACATCCCTGCTGCCTGCACGCGTCGCCGGGGTCCCACCCGACTACTTCAGCACAACCGGGCAACGCTGGGGAAATCCTCTCTATGCCTGGGGGGATCGATCAGCCCAGGAAGGCCTGATGGCCTGGTGGACTCAACGTTTTTCCGTAGTATTCTCACTCTTCGATGTGGCCAGGATAGATCATTTCCGGGGATTCGAATCCTACTGGTCCATTCCGGCCGACGAGGAGACCGCTCTCAACGGAAAATGGGTCAAGGGACCGGGAAAGGAGTTTTTTGCAAAGATCTTTTCCAGGCTAGGCAGGCTGGACATCATCGCCGAGGATCTGGGAGAAATAACCCCGGCGGTCATCAGACTGAAAAATTCCCTGGGCTTTCCGGGAATGAAAATTCTGCAGTTCGCCTTTGACAATAATCCTGCGAACAGTTTCCTTCCCTATAATTTTGAGACCTCGAACTGTGTTGTCTACACCGGCACTCACGACAACGACACAACCGTCGGCTGGTACCTGAGCGACAAGGTCAACGACGCGGACAGAGAACGAATAAAACAATTCGCCAACCGGGACAGCAACGACGGCAGAGGCATCCACCAGGATCTCATTCATCTGGCTCTCTCCTCGACGGCCGGGCTTGCCATCATCCCCCTGCAGGATCTTCTGGGCTTCGGCAGTGATTGCAGGATGAACACCCCCGCCACCAAAGAGGGCAACTGGAGATGGCGATGCGCCCCCGAATTTCTTACCGAAGAGGTGTCCGCCTGGCTTAGCCGGAAGACCGAACTTTTTGGACGAGGACGAAAAACTTCCACGGAAGGAAGAACAAAATCTTGACAACAAAAGATCTGTCCTGTATTACGTTGTGCACCAGATGGCCCCATCGTCTAGTGGCCTAGGACGCTGGCCTCTCACGCCGGCAACAGGGGTTCGAGTCCCCTTGGGGTCACCATGTAAATTCAAGGAGTTACGCTTAATAAAGTGTAGCTCCTTTTTTTTATTTCTCCCTCCTGTTTACCCAGTAGTCACCCATCTGTAGCGCGCCGCATGGTTTGGAACCATTTGGCGCGAGGTTTGAACCCACTTTATCAAGAGAAAATCGACCGCGGATGGATGTGGATTCCGGTCCCGGTTTTGTCTTTTTAATCCCCTTTAAACGTAGTTTGAAATCAGCAGTTCAGTCCGCAGTTTTTCTCTGCCCTTTGTCGAGGTGCAACACGAGTATTTCAGGTTGGTTTTCTCGATCGAAAAGCAGCCGAAAATTTCGTTGACTTCCGGGGTATCATTGATGGTCATCAGGAATTTTCCTTTGATGGTTTGAAGGATCTCCCTCAAATCAACAAAGTCCTTCTCTGAGAAGTCAAAATTGTATCCGGGAATGTCCCAATAAGGGGGATCGAGGAAGAAAAACGTGTGTGGTCTATCGTATCTCGGGATCAGGTGACGAAAGTCTTTGCACTCTACGACCACATGCATGAGCCTCCGCCACGCCTCCTCTATTGTGCTTTCTAACGACAATAGATTGAGACGCGGCTTTCCTGTTGTGCTGGTTCCGAATGTTTGTTTTTTAACGTGACCACCGAAGGCGCATTTCTGCAGGTACAAATAGCGCGCTGCGCGCTGAATATCGGTCAATGTCTCGGGTTTGATTTTCTGGTTGCGTTCGAACTCAGTCCGGGCGATCAGGCTGAATTTATACTGTCGATACAGCTCTTCGGGATGGTGCTTGATTACCCGGTAGAGCGTCACCAGGTCCAGATCGAGATCATTAATTACCTCGGCCCTTGATGGGTCTTTTGAAAAGAATACGCTTGCGCCACCGGCAAATACCTCAACATAGAAGGTATGTGCGGGAATCTTGCCGATGATGGTTTTTACCAGTCGTGATTTTCCTCCAAAGTACGGGATAAATCCATTCATATTTTTCCTTTAAATTTACAGATCCATCTGCTACAACTCCCCGCGTGTAACCATACTTCGGGACTTATGCAGGTGAACCCTGTCGACCCCACCCGTGTCCCTACACGGCTGAGTGGTTGGGAGATGCTCGAACATCCCCGTCCCGTCCGACTCTCTCCTACACTTCCAATTCGTAATAAGGCAAATCAGGGGCCTTGCCAATGATGGCGTTGTCCCGGACAAAGGCTTTGCCAGCAGCAGGCACACTGGTGCCGATGACGCGCATGGTGCCGCCCCCGGCCGTGGTCACGAGGCTGGTCCCGTCAGTGGTATTGACTGACATGACGGTAACAATGATTGTTGGACTGTTGGGGATCAGACGCTGAAATCGAGCCCAAAGGTTAGTCGCCATAATAGCGCTCCACATCGAGGTTCTGCCGAACGATGATGCCACCCCTGGTACGGGTGGAATTAACGGAAACGCCGATTACCTGCCCCGTCCAGGGGCTGCCTGTGCGTCTGGTTATCTGAAGCAGCGTGCCGGGCAATACCAGGCCGGGCACAGAGGGGGAGGGAAAAACGGGCACCACGATCCGTTGCAGACCCC
>JAJYAX010000191.1 GCA_021779275.1 Deltaproteobacteria bacterium
CGATTGTCTAATTACACCATAAAGGCCTTTACCAGGCAAACTCCAGCACCAGCTCCCGGCTCGACGGCAGAACCTGTCGTGACGGCAACCATTCCAGGTGAACGGTGGTCTGTTTGGCCGAATCGTTGATTTTCACGTTTAATTGCAGATCTTCATAGTGTGCCTGCTGCCGATCCAGGAATTTCCGCCAGGCCGCCTGCAAGGCTTCAGCCAACTCCGCTCCTTTGATATCCTCGGAAAAATTGTCCTTGCACCAGAGGGTGAACCGGGTCACCAGGCAGAGCAGAGACTGATAGTCGAGGCTGCTCTCCGGCGAAACCATGGTATTGCTGGCCAGGAATACACTATCAGTCCCTCGCTCGGTGGCAAGGGCGACAATGCCGCATCTCTCCAGCTGTTCCAATCGGGTCTCCGTAAACAGTTTTTCAACCGGCAGGGGATGGGCCGGATCCGTCATGTTCAGGCCGAGATCCTCCAGTTTGTTGGTCTGCCGGGCGCTTGTCCCGGCCGGCCATTTTGACCTGTTCACTCTTTGACAGAAAAGTTTTGCTGCAGCCCATACGGGAGCAAGCCACAGCCGTCCGGTCTCCGTAAATTCGATGTGACGAGGAGGATTATCCGGTCCATAGGGGTATCGATTGAGAAAACGGTTACAGGTGAGGCAAAGCCAGCGGCTGGCCGGCGACCGCCGGACTTTGTTCCATTTGGAAAAACTCTGCTGCTCCATATGATGGGGCAAAAAAGAGAGCCGGTCAAAATCATCCCAACCGCCGACCTGAAAAAACGCGGCCGTTATCCAGGCCAGGGCCGGGACAAGAAGCAACTGGCCGATATCGGCAAGCTTTGCCAACCCATTTATCGAACGCAGTGAACCACTGAACGGCAGGTCAACCATAAGCAACGAAGGCGGATTCCTGATCAAAAACGGCAGCATGGCATCAAGAGTCTCCTCGAAGGTCTCCTGCCGGACCGGGACAATCGCCAGCCTCAGATCAGTATCGCCCGAGCACTCCTTCGCCAGCAACTGGAGCCCCTGCCAGGCGGCTTCCATCTCGATGAAGGCCGGATCATTAAAAATGTGGGTAAGAATCTGCTCCGCTGTCGTCCTGTATCCCTCCGGAGCGCGCTCACTTTTCCGCCCGCCGGCATCCGGCAATGAGACCATGGCCAAAATACTCTTGAGCGTCTCGGTTTGTGAGGGAGCGGTCTTTGGTCTGGCTGATGTGTCCGAAGAGTGGATCGCTGGAAGATCAGGCCATCCTGCCAGTCCCTGCGTCACTTTATCTGCCGGCAGGTTTTTCTTCGCAGCCTCGGCTAAAAATCTGTCAGCTTCAATCAGGCTCGATAGATACGGCTGACCCTCAAGAAGTCCGTCGGGTGTGAAGTCCTTTTTTTTGAAAAAATGCAACTCCAACCCGCCTGCCGGACAAAGGCGGCTCGGTAACGAGATAAAAAGAGTCGGATGAAGTGCCGCCAGGAGACTGTCCGGATTGTCTGCGTCAAACTCCAACGGACCTTCACCCCATACCTCTTCTCTCCCCGTCGTAAAAGGGGCCAGGATCAGGATCGTCGGGGGTAGTGCTGGTATCTGCATGTCATTCCTCCCCTTGAAATGTCGTATTCAGCTCAGTCCAGATATCAGTCTTTGCCAAAGAGGTTTTTGAAAAGGCGACGAAGGCCTTTTTCCGCCGACGGTGAAGAGGTGGAGTCTTGGCGCCGCTTGCCGTCCTCCATCGCCGGGGACTCCGGATGGGGCGGTCTTGATCCCGGTTGTACAGGTAATTGCGGGGAAGGCGGTGCCGCGGCCGCCATTTCCACCTCCACCAGTCGGCCATCTCCTAAAAACTGGAACTTCGGGCCCTCCGGACTGAGGAACAAATAGCTCTCCGGCAGGAGTGGGGCTTGGCTTTGAACCTCCAGCAGATTCACGGTAAGCAGATTTCTTCCCGTAAGATCCTTGACCCAATACTGATCCTGCTCAAAAAATATCTGGGCATGATGTTCAAGGATCGAGGGCGTATCCAGAACAAAGTCACAATCCGGGCTGCGGCCAAGCGTTACCGGTAGTGATTTGTATGCCTTCAACACCACGCCGTATTGAATGACCAAGGGCCTCTGCACCTTCAGGGCTGCGGGCAGCGGGCCTTTTTGTTCGTGAACTCCGGCCGGCCCGATGGATGGGACGGCGGTACTCCGGGAGGGTGGAGCAGGGCTACTGGTTGGCGGGGGAGGAGCGACGGCCTTTTGTGCCGGTGGGGTCGGGATACCGTGAAATGAGGTATCGGCATCGGATTCCAGAATCGTGCTCAAAAAACTTATCTTGGGTCCGCCAAGCCCCAGGATCAACACATCACCGTTTTTTAAAAATACCTCAGCATTCTGTTTTCCATTGACGAAGGTGCCATTGCTGCTGGTATCCTGAAGCAGGAAGCGATTTCCCTCCCTCCGTATTTCCGCGTGCCGCCTGGAAATGGTCAGGGAATCTTCCGGAAACACCACATCACAGTCAGGATGCCGGCCAAGGGTTATAACAGGAGAAAGGAATTCAGTTATCTCTCCTTTGAACGGCCCGTCCAAATGGACGAGTTCAATTTTTATTTCAGGTATTTTCATAGAAAATCTCACCTTATACTATCACATTCGCTCAGACATTCCGGCATCCTTCATGTTTGGATCCACGAACAAAGGGCGCGTCTGCAACCATTTCGCATCATAGACCGATTTCTTTTCATATCATAGCAGAATATCATTGATTTCGGAGTTTTTTTTCATTAGAGTTTTGAAAATCCTGTCCGGAATGAAACCATAAGGCGTATATCTCATTTCAAAGGCACAGGCGCTTCACTCTCACAACCATGTCCTCCACCTGAATGAAGGACATCCGGATATGAAGGGAGACGATTATCCAGACAATTACCTGTTGTAAAACCGATCCGGGCCTGCGCCGTTCCTGCAATGAGGATGCCTGTGTCGTTCATAATGAAGGCGGATATTTTCTCGTCGCCGACGGTATAGGCGGCGCCGCCGCCGGAGAGATAGCCAGCGCCATTTTTGCAAAAACCGCAGCTGCGATCTTTTCCTCCAGTGTAAACCGGACCGTTGAGAAAACGCTGGAATTGGTCAAAAGTTGTTTTATGTCAGCAAATTCAAGTATATTGGCTGATATAGCTTCCACCTCCTCCCATGCCGGCATGGGATGCACCGCAGAACTTCTGGCCCTGCATTCCAGCGGATTTGTGCTGGGACATATTGGCGACAGTCGCACCTATCGTCTGCGGCAGACCATTTTGACCCAGCTGACCGTAGATCACTCGCTCGTCCAGCAACAGATTGATCAGGGCTTGATCAATCAGGAGCAGGCCCGGAATCATCCGATGAAAAATGTGATACTCCGGGCTGTGGGTATTAACGACCAGCTCGCAGTCGACATCATACAGGGGCAGGTTGTATCCGGTGATCTCTTTCTTCTTTGCACGGACGGCCTCTCCGATATGATCGATGACCACCAGATACAGGCGATTCTGTCGCTGGAAGCATCACTCACGGATAAAGCGGCAAGGCTGGTGGACCTTGCAAACGTTGCAGGCGGCAGGGATAATATTACGGTGGCTTTGGTCGAGGTCCGGTGATGCGAGCCAGGTTATGTTTAATGGATCTTCCTAACGATATTCCTGCGCGATGAATTACGGACGCTATCAAATAGTTGCTGAACTGGGCCGCGGCTCCATGGGGGTTGTCTACAAGGCGCATGACCCTCAAATAGACCGTATGATAGCACTGAAGGTTCTGCGGGAAGACCGCGTCACCTCCGATGACTTTGTCCGGCGGTTTCTCAAAGAGGCCATGGCGGTCGGACGGCTTTCGCATCCCGGCATTGTCACTGTCTATGATGTAGGCCAGGATCAAGGCTCCATCTATATCGCAATGGAATTCCTGCAGGGCAGGCCGCTCGATGAGCTTATGGCCGCAAGGAAGTTCTCTGTCGAGGAAATTGTCGATATCGGGATTCAGACCGCTCGGGCTCTTCATTATGCCCATCAACATGGTATCGTCCACCGGGACATCAAGCCGCCGAATATAATCTATAGCCCGGAAGGTTCAATCCGGGTCACGGATTTCGGCATCGCCCGTATCGAGGATCCGGGCGGCCATCAGATGACCCAGGTGGGAGAGATCCTTGGGACCCCCATGTATATGTCCCCGGAACAGGTTATGGGGCAGACCCTGGATGGCCGCTCGGATTTATATTCTCTGGGTGTCATCCTCTATCAGATGACCACGGGGAAACGGCCTTTTCAGGGCGCTACCCTGGCCTCGATCTTTAGAGCTATTACCCAGGATGCGCCGGAGTCGCCGCATGTCCTGGATCCGGCAATTCCCGAGGTCCTGTCCGGCCTGATCATGAGGCTTCTGGATAAAGAACCGGACAGGCGTTTTGCGAGCGGAGAAGATCTGATTGAAGCGTTCCGGGGCTGTCTGCCCGCTAAAGTCCCTTCACCTCCAACGAGCCCGCCCCCTCTTACCTCTCCCGGGCACAGAGGTATCGGCGCGGGCAGAAAAATGATACTTTCCGGGCTGATCGTCTTGATTATCTGCGCCGGTCTGGGAGGGTATTATTTTTTTCGG
>JAJYAX010000192.1 GCA_021779275.1 Deltaproteobacteria bacterium
TACAGTCTAATAGCCTACTCCCTTATTCCCATTCTATGGTGGAGGGCGGCTTGGAGGAGATATCGTAGACCACCCGGTTTACCCCGCGGACCTCATTGATGATCCGGCTGGAGATAATGCCCAGCAGCTCATAGGGGAGTTTCGACCAGTCGGCGGTCATCGCGTCCCGCGAGTCCACCGCCCGGATCGCCACCACGTTCTCGTAGGTCCGGCCGTCGCCCATGACGCCCACGGTCTGGATCGGCAGGAGCACCGCAAAGGACTGCCAGACCTTCCGGTACCAGCCGCTCTTCTTCATCTCCTCAAGGACGATAACATCGGCCTGGCGCAGGATGGCCAGCCGCTCCCGGGTGATCTCGCCCATGATCCGGATGCCCAGTCCCGGCCCCGGAAAGGGCTGCCGGTAGATGGCCTCCTCGGGCATGCCGAGTTCCAGGCCCAGCTCCCGGACCTCATCCTTGAAGAGCTCCCGGAGCGGCTCGATCAGGCTCAGCTTCATGATCTCCGGCAGGCCGCCGACATTGTGATGCGACTTGATGGGGGCCGCGCCGCGGAATGACACCGACTCGATCACATCGGGATAGAGCGTCCCCTGGGCCAGATAATCAACCTGTCCCAGTTTATGGGCCTCGTCCTCGAAGATCTTGATAAAGCCAAGGCCGATACGTTTCCGCTTCACCTCCGGATCGACCACGCCCTGCAGTTCGCTTAAGAAATACTCCGTTGCATCCACGTCGACCACCCTGAGCTTGCTCTTTTCCCGGAAGAAGCGCAGGATGGACTTCGACTCCCCGGTCCGCATCAGGCCGTTGTTCACATAGATGCAGGTCAGCTGGTCGCCGATGGCCCGATGGACGATGGCCGCCACCACCGAGGAGTCGACACCGCCGGACAGGGCGCAGATCACCTTGGATGAGCCCACCTTGGCCCGGATTGAAGCGACGGCCGATTCGATAAACGAGTGCATGGTCCAGCTCGGAGAGCAGTTGCAGATACCGAAGATGAAGTTGCGCAGGATATCGGCGCCGATGAGCGTATGCGCGACCTCCGGATGAAACTGCACCGCCACGAAGGGTTTCTCCCTGTGCCTGAGCGCCGCGTAGGGGGAATTGCCGCTGACGGCGGTGGCCTCGAAGCCCTCCGGCGCCACCTCCACCCTGTCGCCGTGACTCATCCAGACCTGGTAGTGAATCCCGCCGGTCTCGCACCCTGCGAACAGGCCTTCCGTAGAGCGGACGGACAGATCAGCCTTGCCGAATTCCCGCTTCACGGCCTTCTCGACCCGTCCTCCCAGCTGCTCGATCATCAGCTGGGCGCCATAGCAGATCCCCAGGACCGGCAGGCCCAGCTCGAAGATCCCGGCGTCGGACAGGGGAGCGCCATCATCATAAACCGAGCAGGGTCCTCCCGACAGGACAAGTCCCGCCGGCTGCAGCTCCCTGATCCGCGCAAGCGAAATGGAGTAGGGATGAATCTCGCAGTAGACCTTCTGCTCCCTGATGCGCCGGGCAATGAGCTGGGTGGTCTGGGAACCGAAATCAAGGATAAGGATCTTTTGGCTCTGAATATTCATAGTGGTCTCACAGATTTTTTATGCCATCCGGTAATTGGGCGCCTCTTTGGTGATGATCACATCATGGACATGGGATTCTCTGAGACCCGCCGACGAGATCCGGACAAATTTCGCCTTGCTGCGCAGGTCCTCGATGGTGGCCGCGCCGACGTAGCCCATGCCCGAACGAAGGCCGCCCAGGAGCTGATAGAGCACATTGACCAGCGACCCGCGATAGGGGACCTTGCCCTCAATCCCTTCGGGCACCAGTTTGGACTGGCTGCTGATGTCGGACTGAAAGTAGCGGTCCGCCGATCCCTGCCCCATGGCCCCCAGCGAGCCCATGCCCCGGTAGCCCTTATAGGTCCTGCCCTGATAGAGGAAGGTCTCTCCCGGCGTCTCGTCGGTCCCGGCAAAGAGACCGCCGATCATGATGCTGTGCGCCCCGGCGCCGATGGCCTTGGCCAGGTCGCCCGAGTGTTTGATGCCGCCGTCGGAGATAATCGGGATGCCGTATTTTTCCCCGGCTTCCACGCAATTTTTCAGCGCGGTCATCTGCGGCACCCCGACACCGGCCACGATGCGGGTGGTGCAGATGGAGCCGGGACCGACTCCGACCTTGATCGCATTGGCGCCGGCCTTGATCAGGTCCTCGGCCCCTTCCCTGCTGGCTACATTTCCGGCAATAACAGGCAGATTCGGAAAGATGCTCTTGACCATCTCGACTGCCCGGATCACGCCCAGGGAATGCCCATGGGCGGAGTCGACGACAACCACGTCAACGCCTGCCTTAACCAGCCTCTCGGCATGTTCTTCCAGGTCTTTGCCAACGCCCAGGGCCGCGCCGACGATCAGGCGGCCGAAGCCGTCCTTGGTGGCCAGCGGATACTTCTTGATCTTTTCAAGATCCTTGATGGTGATCAGTCCCTTCAGGTTGCCGGCATCGTCGACGACCAGGAGTTTCTCGATCCGGTGTTCATGCAGCAGGGCCTTGGAATGGGCCAGGTCGATACCGACCCTGGCGGTGACCAGATTCTTGCTGGTCATCACATCCGAGACCCGCAGGTCGTTATCCGAGACAAAACGGAGATCCCGGTTGGTGACGATCCCGACCAGTTTGCCTTCATGCAGGACGGGGAGGCCGGAGATCTTGTAGGTGCTCATGATCTCCTGGACCTCGGCCACGGACTGATTCTGGGTCACGGTGATCGGATCGATGATCATCCCCGATTCGGATTTTTTGACCTTTTCCACCTCCAGGGTCTGCTGGTCGATCCCCATGTTCTTATGGATGATGCCGATTCCCCCTTCCCTGGCCATGGTGATGGCGGTGCGGTGTTCGGTCACCGTATCCATGGCGGCGCTGATCAGCGGGGCGTTCAGAGAGATGGTATCCGTCAGTCTGGTGGCCAGGGAGACCTCGTTGGGAAGGACCTCCGAGGCCGAGGGTATGAGAAGAAGGTCATCAAAGGTCAGTGCGAGTTCAATTTTTTCCGGTAGCATGGTCAGCTCCTAATTCATGGATTCAGGCATGGGGAGGAACCAAATGCCCTGTAGCGTCTATTGTATACCATCTGCTCCTGAAATCCAAAATCCTTTCGATACGGGGGTACGGTTCCGGACGGACAAAAAATATTCAGGGGGAAAAGAGGTTATACGATTGCGTTTTTATCTATTTTTATGCTCTACTGCAGGCAGAGGAGAACGTACTATGTTATTCGATATCAATCCTGACAATCCCCAGGCCCGTCTTATCCAGCAGGTGGTCGCCATTATGAAGGACGGCGGCATTATCTGCTATCCGACAGACACCGGCTACGGCATCGGCTGCGATATGCTCGACCAGAAGGCGATTAAACGGCTGATGCAGATCAAACGGCGTCCCAAGGACAAACCCTTTTCCTTTATGTGCTCGGGATTGCAAAATATCAGCGAATACGCCCACGTATCAAACACTGCCTACCGATTGCTGAAGAAATGCCTCCCCGGCCCCTACACCTTTGTCCTGCCGGGGACGAAACTTGTCCCGAAGATCATGGCCACAAAACAGAAGACGGTCGGTATCAGGGTCCCTGATTCACCGGTCTGCCGGTTGCTTCTGGCAACGCTCGGCAACCCGATCATCAATACCAGCATCCCTGTCGATGACGCACCGCCCCCCACCGAGGCCTACGAGATTGACGCCCTCATCGGCAACAGGCTCGATGCGATCATCGACGGCGGCGCGCTCTACCCCGACCCTTCCTCTGTCATCGACCTGACCGGGGACATTCCCGAGATCCTGCGGATCGGCAAGGGGGATGTCAGTCCGTTTCGTTGATCAGGGATTCCTTCAGTGATTTGCTCATCGTAAAATGCAGCGTCTTCCTCTCCGGGATATCCATGGTCATGCCGGTCTTCGGATTCTTCGTACAGCGGGATTTGCGCTTCCTGGTGGAAAAGCTTCCGAAACCGCGGATCTCCACACGCCTGTCTGCGGCCAGGGCCTTCGTCATCGTTTCAAGCAGAATATCTATTGCCAGATTTACATCCTGTTTCTGCAGGGAGAGTTCCGCACTCACCTGGTTTACCAGGTCTTTTTTTAATATATGCATTTTTCAAAATTGCCGCCCGGCCCCGCAAAGGACCGGCAGTGTGTCCGAAAGGTATTTAAAGGTATAAAAAAAGGCTGCCGTGCCCGGAAATCCCGGACAAGGCAACCTTTTTTCTGTTTGTATAAAAAGATCCAGGCCGAAGGCGCTTACTGTTCGTCCGTCTGCCCTCCGCCGGCGGCAGCCTTCAACAGATCACCAAAGGTCGACGGAGAATTGTCCGTAGAACTCTCTTCGGCCTTTTTGATCTTTTCGACCGCATCCTCTTCGCCATCACCCTCCAATGTCTTGATGGAAAGACCGATCTTCCGGTCCTTGGCCGAGACATTGATGACGATGGCCTTCAAGATATCGCCCACCTTGTACATGCCTACCGGGGTCTTTACCTTATCCTTGCTGATCTCGGAGACATGAACAAGGCCTTCAATACCTTCCTCAAGTTTCACAAAGACACCGAAATCG
>JAJYAX010000193.1 GCA_021779275.1 Deltaproteobacteria bacterium
ATTGGCGGACCGTCTGGTTATAGAGACCACGAATGCAATGAAACGAGGAACACTCACCTATGTTGTCGGTTAACCGTCTTGATATCCGCTTCGGCGATAAGCATCTCTTTAAAGACATCTCGGTGCGGGTCCATGAGGGAAACCGTGTCGGGCTGGTCGGTGTCAACGGGGCCGGCAAGTCGACACTGCTGAAGATCATGGCGGGTGTCGCCGCAAGCGACGACGGGGTGGTCAGCCGGGCCAGGAACTTCACGGTGGCCTATCTGCCCCAGGAGTCGAGCGCCCTTATCAGCGACAACACCCTCTATGAAGAGGCGGAGACCGCCTTTGCCGGTCTCCTGGCCCTGCAGGCCGAGGCGGAGCGGATTCATCAGGAGCTGGCGGGGAAGGATGCCGACTCCCACGGCTTTGCCGCCCTGCTGCAGCGCCAGGGCGAGATCCAGCACGAGCTGGACGGCAGCGAGATCTATTCCATCCGGGCCAGGATCGAGAAGGTCCTGCAGGGGCTGGGGTTCAAGCAGGAGGATCTGGAGGCCCCGGTCACCAGCTTCTCCGGCGGCTGGGTCATGCGCCTGATGCTGGCCAAGATGCTGCTGGCAGCGCCGTCCCTGCTGCTGCTGGACGAGCCCACCAACCATCTGGATCTGGAGTCGCTGACCTGGGTCGAGGACTTCCTGCGCTCCTACAAGGGGGCCATGGTGATCATCTCCCATGACCGGACCTTCCTGGATAGGACCACCAAACTGACCTGGGAAATCAGCCTGGGCCGGCTGACCATCTATAAGGGCAACTACTCCTACTACGTCAAGGAAAAGGAGGAGCGGCGCGAGATCGAGAGGGCGGCCTTTGACAACCAGCAGCAGAAGATCCGTCAGACCATGCGCTTTGTCGAGCGCTTCCGGGCCAAATCCACCAAGGCCAAGCAGGTGCAGAGCCGGGTCAGGCAGCTGGAGAAGATGGATGTCCTGGAGATGGAGGAGGACGAGCGGCAGATCCGCTTTACCTTTCCCCCCGCCCCCGCCTCGGGCCGGGATGTGCTGCAGATCGAGGGACTGACCAAGAGCTATCAGCAGAAACAGGTCCTGCGGGGTGTGGATCTGGTTCTGCAGCGGGGCGACAAGGTCGCGGTGGTGGGCGTCAACGGGGCCGGCAAGACAACGCTTGTCAAGATTATCGCAGGACTGATCGACTATGATGACGGCCGGATCCGCTTCGGGGCCAATGTCAAGCTCTCCTACTTCGGCCAGCATCAGGCCCAGGAACTCTCGCCCCAGTTGACGGCCCTGGATACCATGGCCACCACCGGCGTCGAGATGACCGTCACCCGCACCCGCTCGCTGCTTGGGGCCTTCCTGTTTCGCGGCGAGGAGGTGGAGAAGAAGGTGGCGGTGCTCTCCGGCGGCGAGAAGAGCCGGCTGGCCCTGGCCAAGATGATCGCGACGCCTGCCAACCTGATGGTACTCGACGAGCCGACCAACCACCTGGATATGAGCTCTCAGGAGGTCCTGCAGGAGGCCATGGCTCAATATGACGGCACCATCATCGTCGTCTCCCATAACCGTTATTTCCTGGACACCTTTGTCACGAAGGTCCTGGAGGTCAAGGATGGCCATGTCGCGCTCTATGAGGGGAATATCACTGAGTATCTGCGCAAGGTCCAGTTGATCGCCGATGAGCGGGGCGCGGGCGTGCCGGAGGATGCCGTCCAAACCGGCCAACGCATATCTGACGATATGCCCAGAGAGAACCGGAAGGATAAACGCAAACAGGAGGCCGAGAAACGGCAGGAGAGAAGCCGCAGGCTTGGTCCCTGGAGCAAGAAACTGACCGAGGCCGAAAACGAGATCGAAAAGCTGGAGCAGAAAAAGGAAGAGATGGAACAGCAGCTGGCCGACCCCGATCTCTATAAGGACGAACACGCCTGGTCCCGGACCAGCAAGGACTATGAAGACTGCAAGCGGCATCTGGAGCGCTGGTACGAGCGCTGGGAGGCGGCCCAGTCCAAGATCGACGAGATCGACGCCCAGCTTACCGGCGAGGACTGAGACCGGGTCCTGTTGCTTCAGATACGTCAGTCCTTGGGATGGAGCAGGAATGATTGACAGAACTGTAACAAACTGGCATAGTTGTTCGAGTCAGGAACATTTCGCAAGATGAGATTGTCGATCAAGGGAGGAGGCGGGAAATGTCCGAAGACTTTGGTACAATTATCTTAAAGGGAAACAGGTTCAACGGTCAGGACTTTGAAAAAAAAGTACCCGGCCTGACCTGTTTGTCCGGCAGTCAGGTCGGGCGGCGGATCATGCTGGCCAACGACCGCATCACCCTGGGGCGCTCTCCCGAGGCGACCATCCTGTTGCGGGATGCGCTTGTCTCGCGTCTGCATCTGGCTGTCGATTTCAATCCTGAGCAGGGCGCCTATGGTATCCGGGACCTGGGAAGCTCCAACGGGACCTTTTTGAATGGGGTCCGGATTACCGAGGCGATACTGAAGGATTCGGATAAGATTCTGATCGGCAACACCATTCTCCGCTTCGGATGGTCCGACGTGTTTGACCTTCAGTATCAGGCCGAAATCGATAACCTTATGAATATCGATGAACTGACGGGCCTGATCGTCAAGCGCCGGTTCGACGAAGAATTGAATCGATATATTGCGGTTTCCCTGAGCCGGGGCGCGGAGCTGGCCATGATCATGATCGATATCGATGGCGTCAAGCAGATCAATGACACCCATGGCCACCCCTTCGGCGCCTACACCATCGCCCAGACCGGCAAGCTGATCAAGGCCGTAACGGAGCACCGGGGGCTGGCCAGCCGGTTTGGCGGCGATGAATTTATGGTCTTCATTCCTGATGCCGATCCCGAGGCGGCGCAGCAGATTGCGGAGATGATCCGTCTCCAGGTCGAGGCTCATCCCTTTGAGATGGAGGGTATCGCTCTTCGTCCAACCGTCAGTATCGGCGTCAGCAATCTGAAAGCGGGCGATACCATGCCTTCCCTCTTCAAACGTGCGGACGACGGCCTTTATATGTCGAAACGGACGGGCCGCAACAGGGTCAGCGTTGTCCCCTGACCGATCCTTGTAAAAGCAATTACAGTTTGGGAGTCGGGACGGTCCGGTCCAATTGCGGCAACCAGCGGTTCTCCTGATGGTTGTAGGTTCTGATCACGACCCTGTCGGGATAGAGAGAGAGGGAGTTGGTCCAGATGGTCCCCCTGTTCATGTCCTTGTTATGGATGTTGGTGACCTGTCCCGCATAGAGATTGACGGGGGCGGCAAAGCTCTCTTCCAGCGGCGAGGTATGGGTGTGGCCGGAGACCCAGAGGAAGACCTGCGGGTTGCCTGTGAGGATATCATGGATTGCTCCCGCGGGCTGGGCGATAAAGTCGGGGGTATTGATAAACCGCCTATACCTTTTCAGGGCGCCCTGCAGGGGGGCGTGGAAAAAGATAAGGGTGGGTGTCTTCCTCTGCGTGCTCAACTCCCGGCGCAGCCAGGCCAGTTGCCGGTCGGATATCCCGGCCAGGTAATCGGCATGATCCGCCGACAGAAAGACCAGCAGATATCGCCCCAGATGCCTGCTGTAATAATGGCTGCTTAAGCCGAAGGTCTTGCGAAATAGACCAAGTTTTGCCTGCTGTGATTCCTTGCCGCCCTGCACGAGCCTGCCGTGTGGGCCGGATGGGGTCCGGTAGTAGTAATCATGGTTTCCGGTGATGGGAAAGAACGGTTTGTGCAGCCTGCCGAAAAATTTCCCGGCCGCCGCATATTCGGCCTCCGTGCCGAACCCGGCGCAGATATCACCTACCGCCGCCACCATCTCGACATCATCCCAGGAGTTGATCGTGACAAGCACCTGCTCTTTGAATTCGATGTTTCTGCCCGGCAGATGGGGGTCGCCCAGGACCACCAGACGGTGAACGGCCTTGTCCGCCTGGCCGTCGGCTGCCCTCCCGAAGCCGGAAAGAGGCAGGAGGAGCAGACAGACGATGCTGAGTATCTGTAAAAACGACCTGGGGCGCATGGCCTGCATGGTTCCTCCTGGTACCTTGTTCCCTGATGATTCAGTTACGATCCGCCCCTTAGGCCGATTGCGACAGCGGTCTTCAGAGGGGCGACTCTTCAAGGGCGATAATACAATGGTTGGAGACGGCTCGTCCATTAAATTGGCCGATGCACCTGACTTTGATCATCCGAAATCCCCTATGCCAAGCAGGTTTTCTCTATCAAGGGACTGCCTGAATATTTCAGCATCCTGAGTCCGAGAAAAGATTTGTCGGGGGGAGGAAATACTTGGTTGGTAATGAGTAAAAAGGCATGGTGGTGCTAAAGAGCGCTTATAATCAAGATTGATTTGAAGTATAATCAAGTCCATGTCAAGAAGGCCAAGAACGGATGTGCCTAGGACTCTTTAACAATCAGTCGTCTGGTCAGTCAGGAAAAGTTGCGGGAGGCGAAGCAGTGTTAGATGATAGAGGTTGTTTTGCACCAGCAGACCCTTTATCATAGAAGAAATTTGGTAGGCGATTAGATGATAACAAATAGATATTCTGGAGAAATTATGAACAATGATTCAAATGTCAGAGTAACT
>JAJYAX010000194.1 GCA_021779275.1 Deltaproteobacteria bacterium
TGCACGTACAAAATATAGACCTGGACGCTCCCCATTTCGATCTGGCCGGCAGACAATTGCATGTGGGGAAACTGCTGGTCCGGGAAGGTGCTGTGGATGTTCGAGTAAGTGACTCGGGAGAGACTAATCTGCAACGGATACTTGGCGCATCGTTGCCGGACAGGCCCCATGGAGACAAGCCCGCTCCTCCTGATGCCCCGTCTTCAGCATCTGTAACCGGCGCAGATCAGAAGACTGTTCCCCCTCCCGCACCTGCCGCGGATCCTCATTTCCGGATCAACGCAGATGCGGTCGAGATGAAAGGCATCTCTCTGGCCCTGGATGATGAGAGCCGAAAGACCCCGCTCAAGGCCGGAATTGCAGGCATTGATCTCAGTTTCAAGGCCAACGTGGACGTGGGTCCCCATGAGAATAAGGTGACCCTGCACGAAATATCCAGTGAGCTGAAGGCCGTCAATGTCCGGAGTTCTCAGGCGCCGGAACCGCTGTTTGCCGTGGAAAGGCTGACTGTAGACGGAGGCGAGTGCGATCTGGGCGCCCGTTCGATTACAGTTGCCAACATCGCCCTGAACCAGGGCCGTCTCGATGCCGGCCGGGACGCCGGGGGCAAGATTAACTGGCTGCAGCTCTTAGAGACGAAAGGCGCAGCTAAGAAACCAACGGAGGCCTCCGCGTCTGCCTCCGATACAGGTCCTGCCTGGAAGTTTCTGGTCAAGTCACTCGACGTCGCTGGGTTCGCCTCAAGGTTTTCAGACCTGACGACGCATTCAGATAAACCTGTGCTCAGTCTGCAGGGCATCAATGCCAGGCTGACTGAGGTGGACGGCAAATCTCCGATGGGTTTCACCCTTGGTTTTCAGATGGAACAAGGGGGGACCGCGACAGTCAGCGGTACGGTGAATCCCGCCCTGCCGTCGGTGGAGGCGGCGCTCAATGTATCCGGCCTGGTGCTCACATCTCTGCAACCGTATATTGAGCCCTATGTCACCTTGATAATGCAGTCGGCGTCGGTTACCGCCAAGGGCAATCTGCGGTACGGGGTGCCGGGAGATGCACAAAAAACAGCCTATGAAGGGGACTTCAGCCTGAATTCTCTCCGCCTTGCCGACTCCGGCGCCAAAAAACCCTACCTGAGCTGGGATGCCGTGCGGATTCCCCGGCTCAAATTGACGATTGAGCCCAACGGCCTGGGGGCTCAAGAGGTCAAGATATCAAAACCGGAAGGGGAGCTGATCATCGGTGAAGACAAGATCCTGAATATGACCAAGGTCTTGAAAAAACAACAGAGCGGCACGGCCTCTCCACCCCCGTCCAAACCGGGACGGAAACATGACCAGGAGCCCTTTCCGTTTAAAATTGCCCGTGTGCAGGTGGAAAACGGCAATATGGTCTTTGCGGACCTGAGTCTGCGGCCTAGATTCATGACCCGTATCCATGACCTCAAGGGCACAATTACAGGTCTCTCGTCGGCGCGGGACGCGCAGGCCAAAATCAAGATGGACGGGAGGGTTGATAAATACGGTATTGCCAAAATCAGCGGGGTGATCCGCCCTAACGATTTTGGACGGTCATCCGACGTTGATATGGTCTTTCACAATCTGGAGATGAAAAACCTCTCTCCCTATTCAGGAAAGTTCGCCGGCCGTCTGATCACGTCCGGCAAGGTCTCCGCCGATCTCAAATATCAGATTCATGACTATAAAATGACCGGAGATAATAAGATACTTATTGATAACCTGGTGCTGGGGAAGCAGGTCGACGACCCCGGTGCAGCCAACCTTCCCCTGGATCTGGCCATTGCCCTTTTGCAGGATGCAAACGGCCGCATAGATCTCGGTCTGCCTGTGACCGGAGATCTGAACGACCCTCAATTCAGTATCGGGCCCCTCATCTGGCAGGTTTTATCGAATCTGATCACCAAGGCGGTGACGGCCCCGTTTCGGGCGCTGGGAAATCTGTTCGGAGGGGCGGGAGAAAATTTCGATGCGGTGGCGTTTGATCCCGGGAGCGCCGATCTCCCGCCTCCGGAGAAGGAAAAGCTCTTGAAGCTCGCCGATGCCCTGAAGAGCAGGCCCCAGCTCAAGCTGGTTATCCAAGGAAGATACAGCCCCGAGGCCGACGGCAGGGAGTTTCAGGATCTGAGCATTCGCAGGATTGTCGCCACCAGGCAGGGAGCAAAAGCTGGCCCTAATCAAGATCCAGGTCCGCTGGATTTTACCGACTCCAAGACGCAAAATATTTTGGAGGACCTGTACCGGGAACGTTTCGGGAAGGCCTCTCTTACGGAACTGGAAAAGGGTTTAGCGACGGGCGCGGTGACGCCTCGCCCGGCCGTGACCAGCCAGGAGAAAAAAGGGAAGGAAAAGGGTTTTTTTACAAAGATGGTTGACAATCTGGAACTCTATAAGGTCATTCCCGGCGGGAAGAGCTCCGAGCAGGCAGCCCTCTGGGCGCAAGAGCTCTCTCTTAGGCTTGCCGAGAACGAAAAGGTCGCAGATCAGACCTTCCAGGAGCTTGCCGGAAAACGCGCCCGGGCCATTGCCGGTGAATTGGAAGGCGGAGCGCAGGTTCCGAAAGACCGTGTGAGCATAAAGGACCCCGAGCCGCTTTCAGGCGATGAGCCTCCATCCGCCAAACTCTCCTTGGATGCCCTGTAGCATCGTAGGAATTCCACCTGCTGACTCTTGAAAGGGTTGACAAACAGGAGGCTTCTGAGATAATACACACCATAACCGATTGAGCGCTTGGTCGGAATTCCGGTCTATGGCTGTAGCACGAAATACTTTCAAGGAGTGAAGACATGTCCTACGCAAATCTCATTGTTTCAATAGACGATCACTATGTTGGTTCCATAACATTGAATCGACCCGAGCAGCTGAACACCTTTACTACCCCGATGGCAACAGAGCTTACGCGTGCCCTGGCCGAGCTGGATGGAGATCCACGGGTCAGGGTGATTCTGATCAAGGGCGCGGGCAAGGCCTTTTGTGCAGGGATCGACGTCAATGAACTTCAAGGGAAGACCGCCCTTGAGTACAGGGCCTGGATCGAACGGATGGAGCAGCCGCTCGTCGCCATCTCGCAGATGAAAAAACCGGTAATCGCTCAGGTTCAGGGGGCGGCGGCGGCAAACGGTATGGGCCTGGCCGTGGCGGCGGATCTGGTCATAGCGGCGGAGAATGCCAAGATGGGCTTGACCGCCATCAATGTCGGATTGAACTGTGTCGGCCCGGTGATCCCGGTGGCCCGGGTGGTCGGGCGGAAAAAGGCTCTGGAACTTCTCCTGTTCGGTGATCTTGTCAATGCCCAGGAGGCGATGCGTCTGGGCCTGGTCAACAGGGTGGTGGCCAAAGAGGACCTGGAAAAGGAGGCCCAGGCCTGGGCGGTAACGCTTGCGAAAAAGAGTCCTGTGGCTGTGCAAATCGCCAAAAAAGGCTTCTACGGCTCAGAGGATATGGGCTACCTCAACCAATTCGACTATATGAATGACGCCTTCGCCAGACTCTGCACCACTCAGGACGCCAAGGAAGGGGTGGCTGCATTTTTCGAAAAGCGGGAACCCAACTGGCAGGGATGCTGAACGATCAGCTGACCCTGTTTTTGGGGGCGCCTTGAAGGAAGGCCTGGATATTCTCCGCCGCGATGGCAAAGAGCCGGGAACGCGCCTCCCGGGTGGCCCAGGCGATATGAGGGGTGATAAAACAGTTTTTGGCCGAGAGAAGTGGATTGTTCCTGCCTGCAGGTTCCGCGGACAGCACATCCAGTCCCGCCCCGGCCAGTCGGCCGGAGTTTAGGGCCTCCGCCACCGCATCTTCGTCGAGGAGCGGCCCCCGGCTGGTGTTGATTAAAAAGGCGCCGGGTTTCATCCGGCCCAGCCTCTCGGCATCGACCAGCTTCTCCGTGGCCTCCGTCAGCGGGCAGTGGAGGCTTATGATATCGGCCTCGGCAAAGGCCCGGTCAAGATCCACCGCGACCATGCCTTCAGGCAACCTGTCCGGGGGCGTCCGGGTGTGGATCAGGACCTGCATGCCGAAGGCCAGGGCCAGACGCGCCACAGCCCGACCGATGTCGCCATAGCCGATGATGCTCAGGGTCTTGCCGGCAAGCTCGATTAAGGGATGTTCCCAGTAGCAGAAGTCGGCCGCCTTGCACCACTGACCGCGAGACACCCCTGCCGCATGGCCGGCCACCCTGTTGGTCAGATTCAGGATATGGGCAAAACACATCTGGGCCACGGAATCGATGCCATACGCCGGGACATTGGTGACGGCGATGCCTCCTTTTCGGGCTGCATCGATATCGACGACATTATAACCGGTGGCCAGGACGCCGATATAGCGCAGCTCCGGCAGCCGGGAAAGAACGGAAGCATTGAGGGCCGTCTTGTTGGTGAGCAGGATTCCGGCCCCGGCCGCCCGCTCAAGGACTTTGTGGGCAGGAGTCCTGTCAAAGATGGCAACCTCTCCCAGTTCGTCCAATTCCTTCCAGCTCAGATCCCCGGGGTTCAGGGTATAGCCATCCAGCACAACGATCTTCATGAGGGACCTCCGGAGGTCATTCCTCTACCTGTTTGAGCATGTCCTCGATGACC